>JACRGL010000145.1 GCA_016212365.1 Candidatus Methylomirabilota bacterium
ACAAGGGTCGGGGTGAGGGTGAGACACCACCATTGGTTCCCACTCCCCTCAACCCCCTCCCGCCAGGGGAGGGGATTTTATGGGGGTTATACTTTTCAATCTCTATTTTTGGGATTCGGGAAGAGAATTGGCTACCTCATCCACTAAGAGGATCTGCTTTTTGCCCATCCCCACTGTCCTCTGGAAAAGAAAGACCTTTGATGGACCCGGTTCATTTAACCAGTTCCAGGAGGATCCTGTCGCCCCGCCCTGCTCCAAGCCTTTCGGCCGCGCTACCCTCTTTTACGAAGATCTCCAGGTGGCCGAAGCTGCCGATGATGGCACCCGGCTGGCCTTCCCTGCCCTCGGCAAAGCAGGCGGAGAGGCCTACAATTTTGTGTTCACCCACCTTTATCCTGAGGGAATCGGCACTCTTACCACCAAGGAGGGCCGCGATATCTCTCTCCTCAATGCTGGTGATGAGGTTCCCGAAGCGGTCCAACCGCACTACCTCCCCTTCCAGGGACCCATTGGCCTGCCTCCGGGGAAGCGGCACTTCTAAGCGGACCCAGTCCTGGATCTCCTCGCCGAAGCTCGTAGGCGGAATCCCCCGGGATAGATAGGCGGCTACAGGGGCAAAGATGTCGCGGCCATGAAAGGTGGCGCTCACCGGCTTAAGGAAATAATGGGTGGCGGTGATATGGATCACTCCCCTCACCTCATCCGCCGCAAAGAGGTAGCTCAGGACGCCATTGTCAGGGGCAAGGAAATAGTAATAATCGGTTGTAGCTAGTAGCGGCCGGCGCTTGCTTCCCACCCCCGGGTCCACCACCACTACATGGATTGTCCCCCTGGGGAAGTAGCGGTAAGAGCACTTCATGAGGAAAGCGGCCTCTTTAACATCGTAAGCTGGGGGCTCGTGGGAGAGGTCAACGATCTCGGCCTCCGGATTTATGCCATAGATCACCCCTTTCATCACCCCAACGAAGGGGTCAGCAAGGCCGAAGTCGGTGAGGAGCGTGATAATCATACCTTTACCAGAAGCCCTTTGGCCTCAGCGATCAGAGTCCCCTCCTGGTTCCGGGCCTCTGCCCGGGCCTCCACTGTCCGCCCTGCCTCTTTGATAATCCTACCATGGAAGACGAGCCTCTCCCCTACCCTGGCTGGCTTCTTGAGGTGCACCTCTAGCCTGGCCGTTACAGCCTTTATCCCCCTTAGATAGACCAGGTTCACCATGACCTCGTCGAAAATGGTAGCGATGATGCCACCATGCACTATGTCCTTGAAGCCCTGAAATTTCTTGGGGGCAGCAAATTCGGTGCAGATGCCGTCTTCTCCCTCCAGTTGAAACTGGAGCTGGAGGCCATCCTGGTTCTTCATCCCACATGCAAAGCACATCTGATCGTCTTCAAGCTCCATAGAGCCCTCCACTTTCATGAAGCCACAAGGGCCTCCCCTACTTTTTGATTGACATTTCCCTCCCATGCTACTAAAAATATAAGCGATGCCGAAGTGGCGGAATTGGTAGACGCGCTAGATTCAGGGTCTAGTGGGCGCAAGTCCGTCGGGGTTCGAGTCCCCGCTTCGGCACCATCTCTCTTGTGACAATCCCCTTGGCATCTCCCCTTTTAAGATTTCCCACTCAATCCTTTGAGATCGCCCTGAACTTGTGGCTTAAAATAGGGAGGCGAGATGGCAGGACTTCAAAGGATAGGAGTAGGAGGGGGCTCCGGGATCTGGCCTTCTAAGTAAGCCTTGAGCGTCCTATAGACATACTCCCCGTCTCGCATTGCCCTCTGGGCGTCTTCCTCCCGGTACTCCTGGGAGGGAATCCACAGGGGTAGGCTAGGGCGGTGATACAAGGGGAAACGGACCTTTGCCCCATGACGCTCCAGGGAATCAATGGCCTTCACCAGTCTATCCATATCGGAGAAGGCATCCCGGTATACGGCTGAGAAAAGCGAGGACAGGTTATGGTCAGTGGTGAAGATCTCTTTCAAGGCCAGGCAGGCCTTCACCATCTTCTCCACCGCCTGTTGGGCGAAGTAGATGGTCCGGCTGTGATAGGGGCTGCCACTGATGATCTTAGCGATCTGGAAATCGACCTCAGCCTCAATCATGAAGGCCCGGGCGATCTCCAGGGCGCGGGCTGTAAATTCCACGAGACCTCACCCGACCAAACCCCAAAACCCTTGGCCCATTGGAATTTTAAAAAGTATAAGATCAAGGGCCTATCCTGTCAATGGATTTCCGGCTGCCCCAAAATAGACATTAAAAATGCTAATCCCAGGAACTCCCCTCCCCTGGCGGGAGGGGATTAAGGGGAGGGGGAACATTATGGTGATGAGTCCACCCTCACCGCAACCCTCTCCCATCAAGGGAGAGGGGGAAATTAGGGATGTCAATGTCTATTTTTC
>JACRGL010000148.1 GCA_016212365.1 Candidatus Methylomirabilota bacterium
TGAATTTCTCTACCATCTTCTGCAGATGTAACCGTAAGGGCGGATGTGGTAGTGAGGCCTACCGTGTCACCCGGGAGCTGGGCCTTCCCCTTAAGGTGATTACCCTTACCGACGAGTATCTGGAGGTGGTGAAGCGCCCTAAACACGGATATGGCCAGGGCCTGAATCCCTGTCTCGACTGCCGCATCTTGATGTTTAAGAAGGCCAAGGCCCATATGCTTCAGATAGGTGCCTCCTTTCTTGTTACCGGTGAGGTCTTAGGTCAAAGGCCAATGTCCCAGCATCGCAGAGCCATTCAGCTTATCGAGAGGGAGAGTGACTTGGAAGGCTTTATCCTCCGGCCTTTGTCAGCGAAGCATTTTTCTCCCAGCATTCCAGAGAGGGAGGGATGGGTAGACCGGGAGAAGCTCCTAGACCTCACAGGCCGCTCCCGGAAGCCTCAGATGAAGCTGGCCGATGAGCTCCAGATCTGGGAGTACCCTTGTTCCTCCGGGGGATGTCTCCTGACCGACTTGAGTTTTGCTGCCCGCATGCGGGATTTGATGGAGTTTAAGCCCGGCTTTGGCCTCCATGACGTCCGCCTCCTCAAGGTCGGCAGGCACTTCCGTTTGGCGGACAGGGCCCGATTGGTAGTAGGGAGATCCCAGGGTGAGAATGAGATTATCCATTCTTTAGCCGAAGAGGGAGACCTCCTTCTCCGGGCCGAGGAGGTGGTAGGGCCTACTTCCTTGCTCCGGGGCATGTATGATGAAGGGCTTATAGCCCTGGCCGCGTCCATCACTGCCCGTTATAGCGACATGGATGGCATGCCCACCGTCAAAATTGGCTTTGGAAAGGGGAATGGTCCCTTCCAGGGCTCCTTGGTGGTCCGGCCCATCGCACACGAGAGTTTGGATGCCCTGCGAATAGGCGATCGCAGGATAGTCAAGCCCACCCCTGAAGGGCTGAAAGGTGGTGGCATCCTGGCCATTCAAACAGGGGGCTAAGTGGGGCCCTTTTGAGGCACAATAATGGCATGGATCTTCAAGCTACCCGAGCCACGGCTGGAAGGGCCCCTCTCCCTGGAAGAGGCCATTAAGAAGCGTAAAAGCGTGCGCCGCTTTATCTCGAAGCCCCTGACCCTCCTCGAGCTCTCCAACCTCCTCTGGTCCGGACAAGGGATAACCCACGGATACATGCGGGCGGCTCCATCCGCAGGCGCTACTTATCCTCTGGACCTCTTTGCGGTTATCGGCGAAGGGGGTGTAGAAGGGGTGGAGGCTGCAGGCGCCTATCGTTATCACCCCCATGAACACTCCTTAGAGCTGGTTCGGCCTGGGGACCAGCGGGCCTCCCTTTGCAGCGCTGCCCTGGGACAGGATTTTATCCGAGTAGCCCCCCTCTCCATATTGATAACCGCCGAGCCTTCCCGGACTACCTCTCATTATGGCCAGAGAGGAATTCGCTATATCTACCAGGAGACCGGACACGTGGCCCAGAACATCTCCCTCCAGGCGGTGACCTTGGGTCTAGGGTCAGTAGTGGTAGGGGCTTTTTATGATGATGAAGTGGCCTCGACCCTGAAACTCCCCTCCGGTTATAGTGCATTGTATCTCATCTCCATAGGCCATCCCCGAAAGTAGCTTTTTTGTTATTGAAAAAGGATAACGGTTGTGATATTTAAAAACCTCAAATTCGCGGCAGGAGGATATCGTTTTGGCCTTTCCCTGAAGAGGGCTCGATGATCCCTATAGCCAAGGAGGGCCTTCCATTTATCCTCCCTCTCGGGGGGGTAAGTGTAGTGTCCTTTCTCTTGGGGTTTCCTGTGCTAGCAGCCCTCGCCCTATTTAGCCTGGGCTTTGTAGCCTTCTTCTTTCGGGACCCGGAGAGGGAGGTTTCCCAGGGGGAGGGCCTGATCCTCTCCCCGGCAGATGGGAGAGTGGTGGCGGTGAGGCCTTCTCCAGGAAAAGGGATTCGGGTTAGCATTTTCCTCTCCCTCTTTGACGTCCACATTAATAGGGCCCCGGTGACTGCCACCGTCTCAGAGGTGCTTTACCGGCCGGGGGCCTTTAAGGTAGCCTTTGCCGAGGAGGCCTCGCGGGTAAATGAGCAGAATTTGATCCGTTTCGCTTCTCCCCAGGGTGAGCTCTTAATGAGGCAGATCGCCGGAGTCTTGGCCCGGAGGATTGTCTGCTGGGTGAGACCTGGCCAGAAAGTGGAGGCCGGGGAGCGCATCGGCCTCATCCGATTCGGTTCCCGGGTGGACTTAGAACTCCCCCTCAGGGCGGAAGTCCGGGTGAAGGAGGGCGATCGAGTGCGGGGGGGCCTGGACGTGATAGGGGTGATGCTATGAGAAGGGGAATGCGCCGGGGGGTCTACCTCTTGCCCGGCCTCCTTACTATTGGCAATATCCTCTGCGGCTTCTATGCGATCGTGGCGGTTTACAATGATGATTACACCGTCGCGGCTATCGCCATCCTGGTGGCCCTGGTCTTGGACTTCCTGGATGGGGCTGTAGCCCGCCTCACCAATAGCTCGAGCGACTTCGGCCTCGAGCTAGATTCTCTGGCTGACCTGGTCTCCTTCGGGGTGGCCCCAGGGATTTTGGCCTATGTCTGGGCCCTCAAGCCCTTCGAGCGCCTGGGCTGGCTGGCCTCCTTCCTCTTTGTTGTCTGCGGGGCCTTAAGGCTGGCGCGCTTCAATATCCAAACTCGAAACCTTGACAAGCGCTACTTCGTTGGGCTTCCTATACCTGCGGCTGCGGGGTTGGTGGCCTCCTTCGTCCTCTTCATGAAGGAGTCCTCTTCCCTCGTCCTCTTCCAGCGTGAGATCCTCTCTCCGAGGGTCACTTCCTGGCTGGCGGTGACCTTGATCTACTCCCTTTCTTTCTTAATGGTCAGCAAGGTCCGCTATCGCAGTCTTAAAGGGATTGACATTAAGAAGCGGCGTCCCTTCACCATCCTCATTAGCCTCACCCTGGGACTCTTGGTGATAGCCTCCCAGCCCAGCCTTCTCCTTTTTGCCGCCTTCTTCTATTATGCCGCCTCGGGGCTCTGGAGGTACCTCCCCCTTCCTAAAAGAAAACCCCATCCAGTAGGGGAGATACCGTTAGGGGATACAAAAGGCTAAACCGGCATTATTTGGTTTTAAGGGCTTGTTTAAAATTCAATCATTAGGAGGAAGACATGGGCAGGAGGATCTTGATTTTTGACACCACGCTGCGCGACGGGGAGCAATCGCCGGGCTTCAGCATGAACACCAAGGAAAAACTGGAAATGGCCAAGCAGCTCGTGAGGCTCAAGGTGGATATCATAGAGGCCGGCTTCCCCATTGCCTCCGAGGACGACTTTGAGGCAGTGAAGACCGTCTCTCAGACCCTCAAGGGGCCAATCATCGCTGGATTATGCCGGACCCGCTTTCAGGACATAGATCGGGCCTGGGAGGCCTTGAAATATGCAGAAAGGCCGCGGATTCACACCTTCATTGCCACCTCTGATATCCACATTCAGCGAAAGCTCAAAATGAGCCGGGAAGAAGTGCTGGAGGCAGCGGTGGCCGCCGTCCAGCGGGCCAAGAGGTATTGTGAGGACGTGGAGTTCTCCGCCGAGGACGCCCATCGCACTGACCAGGACTACCTCTGCAAGGTAATGGAGGAAGTCATCAAGGCAGGGGCAACTACTATCAATATCCCCGATACTGTGGGCTATGCCATCCCCTGGGAGTTCGGGGCCCGGATAAAGGACCTCATGAATCGGGTCCCTAACATAGATAAGGTGGTGGTCTCGGTCCACTGCCACAATGACTTAGGCCTGGCGGTGGCCAATTCCCTGGCGGCCGTCGAGGCCGGGGCGGGCCAGGTGGAGTGCACTATCAACGGGATTGGGGAGCGGGCGGGTAACGCTTCATTAGAGGAAATCGTGATGGCCCTCAGGACCCGCCGGGATTACCTCAACTGTGAGACGGGGCTTAAGACCGAGGAGCTCTATAAGACCAGCCGCCTCCTCACCAGCATAACGGGGATCGCCGTCCAGCCTAACAAGGCCATCGTGGGGGCCAATGCCTTCGCCCATGAGGCAGGTATCCATCAGGATGGGATGCTTAAGGAGAAGCTTACTTACGAGATCATGACCCCTGAGTCAGTTGGAGTGCCCCAGAGCCGGCTAGTTCTGGGCAAGCACTCGGGCCGCCATGCCTTCAAAAAGCGCCTCTCTGATCTGGGCTTCGAGCTTTCGGAGGAGGATTTGAACAAGGCCTTCGTCCGCTTCAAGGCCATCGCCGATAAAAAGAAGGAGGTCTTCGACGACGACCTCATTGCCATCGTGGAGGACGAGGTCTTCACCGTCCCGGAGGTCTGGAGCCTGGACCATCTCCAGTTTACTAGCGGAACCAACATTATCCCCACTGCCACCGTACGCCTCAAGCGCCAGGACGAAATCCTTCAGGGTTCGGGTTGGGGGGATGGGCCTGTAGATGCTGCTTATAAGGCTATCGACCTCATCACCGAAATGCCTGGAAGGCTCCTGGAGTATAACCTCCGGGCAGTCACTGCTGGCAAAGACGCCCTGGGCGAGGTAATCGTGAGTGTGGAGTTCGACGGCCAGAGGGTAGTAGGCCGGGGCACGTCTACTGATGTCATCGAGGCCAGTGTGCGGGCCTATCTAAACGCTGTTAACAAGGCGGTCCTCCGGAGGAAAGGGAGAACGCCTGCCGAAGAGCAGCCTCCCGCCCAGAAGGGAGTCTGACCAGCCCTCAGCAGTCAGCAGTCAGCGATCAGTGGCTAGAGGTCAGGGGTCAGTGGTCAGTAATCAGAAAAAGTTATTCAGCTTTTAACCTGACCTCTGATTACTGACTACTTATAACTCATTCTAGCTAATAGCTGGGAGCTAGAATCATGGGAATGACCATTACTGAAAAGATCCTGGCCGAGCATGCAGGCGTGAAGGAGATCTATCCAGGCCAGCTCATTAAGGCCAGGCTGGACCTGGTCATGGCCAATGACGTTACTGCGCCTCTGGCCATCAAGGAGTTTGAATCGGTGGGGGCAAAACAAGTATTTGATAGGGACAGGATTGTCCTCATCCCAAGCCACTTTGCCCCAAACCGGGATGTGAAGGCAGCAGAGCAGTGTAAGATAATGAGGGAGTTTGCCAGAAAGCATCAGATCACCCATTATTACGAAGTGGGCACGGCAGGGATAGAGCATGCCTTTATGCCGGAGCAGGGCCTGGTCCTGCCCGGGGACTGCCTGATAGGGGCGGATTCCCATACCTGCACGGCAGGGGCATTGGGGGCCTTTGCTACAGGAGTGGGTTCTACGGACCTGGCCGCTGCCCTTATAACAGGGGAGACCTGGTTCAAGGTCCCAGAATCTATGAAGTTTGTATTCAAGGGAAAGCTCAGGAACTGGGTTTGCGGCAAAGACCTGATCCTCTATGTTATTGGAAGGATTGGGGTAGATGGGGCCCTTTATAAGGCCATGGAATTTACAGGAGAGCTCATTCGTGGTCTTCCTATGGAAGACCGTCTTACCATGTGCAACATGGCCATTGAGGCAGGGGGAAAATCAGGGATAGTGGAACCTGACGATATCACCCTTGAATACGTGAGGCCAAGGGCCAAGCGGGAATTCAAGCTCTATAAAAGTGATCCCGATGCTAAATACTGCGAGGTCTATGAGTTTAATGGGGAGGAGATAGAGCCCCAGGTGGCCTGTCCCCACCTCCCTGAGAACACCCATCCTATCAGCCAGGTGGGAAATATAGCCATTGATCAGGCCGTAATAGGTTCCTGCACTAATGGGAGGATATCTGACCTTCGGGTGGCCGCCGAGGTCCTGAAAGGGAGAAAGGTCCATCCTTATGTCCGGCTAATAGTAATCCCCGCTACCCCAGAGGTATACAGGCAGGCCCTAAAAGAGGGGCTTTTGGAGACCTTCCTTGATGCAGGGGGAGCCATATCTACCCCTACATGCGGACCTTGTTTCGGAGGCCACATGGGAGTCCTGGCAGAAGGGGAGAGGGCTGTTTCTACCACTAACCGGAACTTTATAGGTAGAATGGGCCATCCAAAGAGCGAGGTCTATCTGGCAAGCCCTGCTGTGGTTGCTGCTTCAGCGGTCCTCGGCCGGATCGCCAGCCCTGAGGAAATGGTGAGTTGAAGGTTTAGGGAAGCAATAGGGGTCCTGTTTTGTTAAAATAGGTGCTGATTGCGTCAGTGGTAACGGAAAATTAGAAGATTTTAACCCAAATTATGCGTGAATGTGGTAGCTCATTGATTTTTATGTAGTTGCTCGATTCATCGAGCCATTGTAGGGGCGAGGGCGGGGACAGAGCCCCGCCCCTACAGTAGGGGCCGAACCTCCGTGTCGGCCCTGGGCCTGATAAATCAGGCAACTACATAATTGATGCATTATTCAGGTTTAAAGGTCTTTGAAGGAGAAAAAATCCACTTAGACCCTGCATTACAATCGCAACTCTCCACTCCTGTCATTGCGAGGGATGAGATTCCTCGCCTGTCATTGCGGGGAACAGAGAGACGAAGCAATCTCAA
>JACRGL010000149.1 GCA_016212365.1 Candidatus Methylomirabilota bacterium
CTTCTCCATTTCGTCGAAGGCCTCCACCGCAAAGACAAGGCGCCGCCCGTCTACCTCTTTAAGATGAGCCCTCGCCTTGACCTTCATCCCCAGGGGAGTCGCTGCCATGTGCTTTATGTTTACCACTGTCCCAACTGTGGTCTGCCCCTTTTCTAAATGCCCCTGGGTGGCCTGCATTGCCGCCTCCTCAATCCAGGCCACCACCACAGGGGTGGCCAATACATCCACGCCGGGATTAGCATAATTGCAGGCCGAGGTCTCCGGGGTCGCCTCATGCTCCACCTCACCGACAAGCCCTTTCTCTAATGCCATTCTCCTCACCTCCTTTTTTAAGGCCCCTTTGGGAAGAGTAGAAGATTTTTATCACCCGCGGCCAGGCCTGTCAAGAAAATCCCTAGGGAACCAGCGGGAGTCCCAAAAGTCGCCAATATGGTAAAGCGATAAAGAGGACTACCAGGATAGTGAGTAAGAAGAGGCCCGCGCCCACCTGGAGCACGTCCTTGGCCTGGAAATAGCCACCCTCGTAGGCCAGGATGCTGGTGGCCGTCTGGGCGGGATAAAGGACGATGGCATCCACAGCAATCCCTACCACGAGGCCACAGACAAGGGGATTCAGCCCGACGCTGACGGCAAAGGCGGAAACCATAGGGATGAGCAGGGAAAGGCAGGCGGCAAAGCTGGTAATGCCTAAATGGACGATGCCAACGATGGTGATGATCAGGACAACGACGGCCCAGGGACGATCGGAGAAGGCAGCGAGGTTCCTCACCAATTCCTGGGCGGACCAGGAGGCGGCGCCGCTCGTCCCCAGGGCCTGGGCCAGAGAGAGGGAGGTCCCCAGGACGAAGAAGATAGACCAGGACATGGAGCGCTCAAAATCCTCCCAGCCGAGGACCCCTATTCTAGGACTCAGGAGTAAGGCCGCAGCCAACAGGGCAGGGATTGCTGGATTCAGCCCATGCAAAAAGTCGGTCAGCCACAAAAGGGAGGTGAAGCCGATCACGGCAAAGACCCTGGCCTCGTTGGGTGAGATCCCCGGAGAGGGAGGACACAGCTCCACTCCCTTCTGATAGTCCCTTCCCTTTGGCGGATTCAAAATATAAATCAGGATGCCGCCCAGTAAGAGCAGGCTAAAATAGGGCACACTCATCAGGGCAAACCAGCGGAGCCAGGAGAAGCCCCCGAGGAGGGTGGCGGTGGTCATGGGGGCCATTCCCCCGGTCAGGAAGGCGGAGGACACCAAGGGGTGCAGGATCCCCAGGGAGAGCATGACGGCCCGGCTGAGGCGATCCTCCGGCCCGATCCCCAGGGTCCGGAAGACCTGCTCATAGGTAGGGATGAGGACGGCGTTTCGCGTGATGGCAGAGGGCAGGACCAAGGCGAGTGGAGGGAGGCTGAGGAAGAGATTAATGTAGAGCCGGCCGGGGCTTCCCTGGGCTTTTTTTAAAAGAAAACGGGCCGCCCTGTCGGCCAGGCCAGTCTTGACCACCGCCGCCCCGATAGCGAGGATCCCTACCAAGAAAAAGACCACCGGCGAGGTAAAGCCAACGAAGGCGGCAGAGACGGAGGGAACGCCGCGGGTGGACGCCAGGACGATGAGGACGACCAGGGAACTCACCGCCACAGGTAAGGCCGTAGCCGACCAGAGGACAACGGCCAGGGCCACCACGGCCAGGACCCGCTTCCCTTGAGACGTGAGCCCGGCTGGCGTGGGGAGAAAGAGGACCAGCCCGAAGGCCAAGAAGGCCAGGGCCAGTTTAATCAAGATACCTTTTGCCTCAGGATGGTTTCCTTGCATCCCGAAACCCAGTATCACGACTTGGCCCATCAAGGCAACCATTTTTTAACATGATCGAAAATCCTTGACAAAAATGGCCTTTCGCAAATAAATTTGGGCATCTTCTTTTGAAAGACCCTTAATCGCTTTTAAAGGAGGGATGCCCGTGAAGCCCAAGGTGCTTTTATCCCGGATGCTGCCCCAGGCGGCTCTAGAAATAGTGCACAGGGAATGCGATGCGGAGATTAACAAGGCGGACGTGGCCCTTTCTAAAAAAGAGCTCATCGCCAGGCTTCAAGGGAAGGCAGGCCTCATTTGTCTCCTCACCGATACCATTGATGAGGAGGTCTTTCAGGGTTGCCCGGGTCTAAAAGTGGTGAGTAACGTGGCCGTGGGCTATAACAACATCGACGTGAAGGCGGCCACGAGGCACAGGGTGATGGTGACCAATACGCCGGGCGTGCTTGACGATACCACCGCCGACTTCACCTGGGCCCTCTTGATAGCGGCCGCCCGAAGAGTCACCGAGGCCGATAGATTTGTGCGGGCAGGCAAATTCACCGAGTGGCGTCTGATGGTCTTTTTGGGGCAGGACATTTACAAAAAGACCTTGGGGGTCGTGGGCTTAGGGAGGATAGGAAAAGCAGTGGCCCGGCGGGCCATGGGTTTCGATATGCGCATCCTATACACCGACGTGAGGCGGGCAGAGGAGACCGCGGAGCGCGAGCTCGGCGCTACTTTCGTGGATAAGGAGACCCTCCTTCGGGAGTCCGACTTTGTGACCCTCCATGTCCCCCTTTTCCCGGAAACCACCCACTATATCTCTGAACGCGAACTAAATTTGATGAAGCCTACCGCTATCCTGATCAATGCCGCCCGGGGACCTGTGGTGGACGAGAAGGCCCTGGTGAGAGCCTTAAAAGAAAAGAGGATTGCCGGGGCTGGCCTGGATGTCTATGAGCGAGAACCCCTGGTGGAACCAGACCTGCTGGAGCTGGACAACGTGGTGCTCGCCCCCCATATAGCCAGCGCCTCTGTCGAGACCCGCACCAGGATGGCCGTAATGGCCGTGGAGAACTGCATTGCCGCCGTTACCGGGAAGCGGCCGCCCAATTTGGTGAATAAGGAACTCTGGCAAGGGTAAGCTATCAGCCAAAAAAGGATCGACTTATGCTAAGGGCTAATAACAAGCCAAGGAGAAGAAAGTGCGAGAGAGAATTGGGTTTATAGGCCTGTGAGTACTATCTCCCCCCTGGCTTCCCAAAGGCTAGCAGCGGAGGCAGCCAAGAAAGGGGTAAATATGCTGGATGCCCCTGTAAGCGGGGGGGAGGAAGGGGCAATTGAAGGAACCCTCTCTATTATGGTAGGTGGCGATAGGGATGCCTTTGAGCGCTGCTTCCCCATCTTTCAAGCCCTGGGAAAGAGGATCGTCTACATGGGGGGAAGCGGGGCCGGGGGCTTCACCAAGCTGGCCAACCAGGTCATCGTTGGTATCACTAAGGGTAAGGGCGGGATGGATCACTCAGGGATCATCACCCTGCTGGAAGAGCTGGCCCAGATCCAGGTTCGGAAGGGGATTTAGGAGGTTCCAGTCCCCTCACCCCTCCCTCTCCCCTGAGGGGAGAGGATTGAGGTGAGGGGGAAATCAGAGAAACGGGAGTTCTTCATGTTAATCGTCATGCATCATAACTCGACCCCGAAAGAAATTGAGAGGGTCACCAGGGC
>JACRGL010000143.1 GCA_016212365.1 Candidatus Methylomirabilota bacterium
AAAGGGCCGATCGCGGCGAGGGCTGTTATAATGGATGGCCTTGGCCACCAGCTCTTTTCCGGTGCCGCTTTTGCCATAGATCAATACAGTGCTCTTGCTAGGGGCCACCCGGCGAATGAGGTCGAAGACCTCCTGCATGGCCTTCGATTTTCCAATCAGATTGTCGAACCGGTAACGCGCGGTCACTTCCTGGCGCAGGAAGGCGACCTCCTCCCGGAGCCTCTTCTCCTCCAGGGCCTTCTCGAGGACGACCAGAATCTCTTCCATTTTGAAGGGTTTGCTAATGTAATGGTAAGCACCTTCCTTCATGGCCTGAACCGCAGAATCTATAGTCCCAAAGGCGGTCATAATGATGACCGTGGTCTCCGGCCGCTCCCTCTTTACGAAGCGGAGGATGTCCATTCCATCGACCCCAGGCATTACCACATCGGTAAGGACTAAGTCAAAGGTCTCCTCTTCTAAAAGCTTTAAGGCATCCTTTCCTTCAGCAACCACCCTAACCGTATAGCCCTGCCTTCCTAGAACCTTTTGGAGGAGGTCCCGCATCCCAGCCTCGTCTTCTATAATTAAGACCTGGACCTGCTCAGTCATGGGGTGTCCCCTCCATTGCCGGGAGCTTGATAATGAAGACCGTGCCTTGCCCCAGTTGACTCTCTACCTCAATGGTCCCCTGGTGATCCTGTATTATTCGCTGACTGACGGCTAACCCAAGCCCTGTGCCCTTTCCCAGCTCCTTGGTGGAGAAGAAGGGGCTGAAGATATAAGAAAGGTTCTCCGGGGGGATACCACAACCGGTATCAGCGATACTAACTTCTATAAAGTCAGCATCTAGGGACACGGTGTAGGCTGTATGTAAAGATCCAGAACGCCCCAAACTCCTGGGCCCTGGGCCCTGGGCCCTGGTTTTTATGGTTAGGGTGCCCCCATCAGGCATGGCCTGCCAGGCGTTTACTATGATGTTGAGGAAGGCCTGTTCCAGTTGGTTGGCATCACCAGCGATAGGGGGGAGGTCTTCTGCCAAGTCCGCCGTGATCCGGATGTGCTCCTTAGAGATCTGGGGCTCGGTCAGCCTCAAGACCAATCTCAGAAGCTCGTTGACGTCTACTACTCCTAGCTCGAGCTTGGCAGGTCGGGCGAAGTTCAAAAGCTGACGGATCAGGCGGGTAATGCGGTCCGCCTGGGCTATAATGACCTGGAGCTCCCCTGCCTTATCGGTATCCCCCTTCATCTCCATCATCAGGTATTCAGCGCTCCCTGAAATAACATTTAAGGGAGTGCCAATCTGGTGAGCTATACCGGCGGCCAGCTGGCCGATCACCGCCAGCTTTTCCGACTGCTGAATCTGCCGCTCCAGGGCCACCTTGGCGGTCACGTCCTGGACGACCATGACCGCACCCAAGAGCTCTCCTTCCGGGCCCCGCAATGGATATCCGGCAAAATTTTGGATCACCCGCCCCCGCTTCAAGGTCTGATGTTCGAACTCCCGAAAATGGAAGGCACCAGCCCTCCCCGCGAGGAGGTCCAGCAAGGCCTGGGCAGCCCCTTCCTGGTAAAGGGCGGGAAAGGTCTCTAGGAAGACTCGACCTGCCATCTCCCCGGCCGGGAGGCCGTACATTTGCTCCATCGCTCGGTTCCAGGTAGTGATCCGACCCTCCCGATCCACTACAATAATGCCATCGGTTATACTGTCCACTACGTTCGACGTATACTCCATATCCAGGAGGATCTGTCCCTGCGCCCTCTCCAGATTGGCCGCCATACGATTGAATTCACTGGCCAGGACCGAGATCTCGTCATCCCCTGATGTGGGAATACGGTGTTTGAGGTCGCCACCGCCAAGGGCCATTGCCCCTTGAATAAGGCGCTCAAAGGGCCGGGAGATGCTCTTCCGGATGCTATAGGAAATGGTGAGAACCAGGACCAGGGTCATCACCACGATAGTGAGGAGCGCTCGGCTGCGTTCCTCCGCCAGGATCAGATCCAAATGAAACATGGGCACCGAGACCTGGAGTGCCCCCAGAGTCTCGCCCCTGGCACTCCGGAGAGGGACCCAATAGCTAAAGACCTTCTGGCCTGCTATCTCTTCTAAGGAGCTCTGTCCTTCCCCTCCTTTGAGGGTAACTTCCAGGCCTCTCCGCTCACCGGGATCCTTCTCTCCGCCCACCATGGGCCCAGCCAGGGGCCTCCCATCCCGGTCGAAGACCGAGATTCGGAAAAAGCGGGTCTTATCCCGGATTCGGTCGGCTAGGGCCTTGACCTCATCTGACCTGCCCTGTTGCAGGCGATCCTCCAGGGCAACCCTGAGGCCCTGAGCCAAGACCATAGCCTGATTTTGCAACTCTTTAAGATGGCTTTCTCGCTCTTTGGAAATACTTATATAGGCGTAAAGGCCCATAACCGTTAAAAGGGGGCCCACTAACAATAAGAGGTGCTTGGTCCTGATCTTCATGGTCTCAGGCCTAGACCCCCAGCCGTAGCTGGACCGCGGCCTTCTCCGGCGATACCGGGTTGATGTAAAACCCTGTGCCCCACTCAAAGCCGGCTACCCGCAGGAGGCGGGGCATGATCTCCAGGTGCCAATGGTAGCTCGCCTCCACCCGCTGAGCCTCCTTATCTGTAGCAGGAAGATAGGGGCTACCGTGGAGGAGATAGTTGAAGGGTGGGTTCCCCAAGGTCAAGGAGAGCCGGACCAAGGCCCCCCTCAAGATCCGGGCCAGGTCCATCATCTCCTCCTTTGTGAAGCCAGTGAAGCAAGATCTATGCTGTTTAGGGATGACCCATATCTCGAAGGGGAAGCGGGCGGCGAAGGGGACGTAGGCCAGGAAGTTCTTGTTCTCCAGGAGGAGGCGTTCCTGGAGCTCCAGCTCCTGGCGGTTGATGTCGCAGAAGATACACCGCTCCTTCAAACGAAAATAGTCCCCGGCACCGGCCAGCTCCTCCTGAACTGCCTTGGGGATAACGGGAAGGGCGATCAACTGGGAATGGGCATGGGGAACGCGGGCCCCTGCTGCCCGGCCATGGTTTTTGAAGATGAGGACGTACTTCATGCGGGGGTCCTTTCTGAGGTCCAGGATCCGGTCTCGGTAGGCCCAGAAGACCTTCTCCAGCTCATGGTCGCCCAGGTCGACCAGGCTCCGGGTGTGATCCGGGGTCTCCACTATGATCTCATGGGCCCCGATACCGTCCATTAGATCGAAGAGGCCGATCCCCCGCCGATTTAGATCCCCCTCTATCCTGAGGACCGGGAATTTATTGGCGAAGACCCGTGTCCACCAACCGGGTTTATCGGGCTTACTGCCCTCCTCCCGGTAGGCTATGATCTCAGGTGGGGTGAGCTCTTCGTTTCCGGGACAGAAGGGGCAGGGATCCATCTCTTCCAAGGCCTCCCCTGCAGAGCGGAAGTCCTCCTTCCTCCTATCCCCGGAGATGATCACCCAGCGGCCGGTTATCGGGTCTCGCCGAAGCTCCGACACTTCTACACCTCTGATAGCTATCTAACGGACCTGGGCCCCTGGCTCCACATCCCTATCGGGGACCAGGATGGCCAGGCGACCGTCGTGGCCCTCTGCCGCCAGGATCATTCCCTGGGACTCGATCCCCATCAGGTGGGTGGGCTTTAAATTGGCAACCAGGATCACCTTCTTTCCCAAAAGCTCGGTCGGGGTATAGGTCTTGGCGAGGCCAGCCACTACTGTGCGCTCTTCCTTGCCCAGGCTTACCCGGAGTTTTATGAGCCTGTCTGATCCCACGACCCCTTCAGCCTCAATTACTTCCCCCACCCGCAAATCAAGGCGCTGGAATTCCTCTAAGTTAATGGGGCCCTTTGGCTGAGTCTCCCTTTTTAATGCCTCTGAAATGGAAACAGAGACTGCCTCCGCCCGAATCCTTGGGAAAAGGGACTCCCCTTTTTGAATGCTACCCCTCGGCGTCAAACTGCCCCAGACACTGTCTTCTTCCAGACAGGCCGTAGCCAAGTCCTTTTTTATCCCTAGTTGCCTCCAGATTTTAGCAGCGCTCTCGGGCATAAAGGGGTAAAGGAGGAGGCCTAATATTCGCAGGACCTCCCAGGTATGGAAGAGCACCTCCTCCACTCGGCGCCGATCCGTCTTGGCCAAGGCCCAGGGCTTATTGCTGTCGATGTACCTATTGGCGATGCTAATCAAATTCCAGATAGCCTCTAATGCCCTGTTAAAGGCAAAACCTTCCATAGAGCTGTAGACTTCGGCCTTGGTCTGAGCGGCGGTGCGCTCGACCTGCTGGTCAAGAGGGGAAGAAGGAGGCAAGGGTAAGGGTGGCTCCCCATTGAGGTATCTTTCTATCATTGTCAGGGTGCGGCTCAAAAGATTCCCTAAGTCGTTGGCGAGGTCAGAGTTAATCCGGGCCACCAGGCCATCCTCACCGAAGCTGGAGTCCAGGCCGAAGGTCATCTCCCTAAGCAAAAAGTAGCGGAAGCCGTCAAGGCCATACTTTGTTGTGAGATCCAGGGGCCTCACCACCTTCCCCACACTCTTGGACATCTTACCCCTCTCCAGGCTCCAATAGCCATGGACATTCAGGTGTTGATAGGGCTCTATGCCCGCGGCTCGAAGCATAATGGGCCAATAGATGCCGTGGGGTTTGAGGATGTCCTTGGCAATCAGGTGGTTTGCCACAGGCCAGAACTTTTTGAAGCCCTCCCCTTCAGGGTATCCCAGGCCACTGATGTAGTTTATCAGGGCATCAAACCATACATAGGTAACGTAGTTATCGTCGAAGGGCAGCGGTATCCCCCAACTCAGTCGAGATTTGGGCCGGGAGATGCAGAGGTCCTCCAGGGGCTCCCTTAGGAATGCCAGCACCTCGTTTTTATACCTCTCGGGGCGGATAAACTCGGGATGGGTCTCTATATAGTTCACCAGCCAACCCTGGTATTTGCTCATGCGGAAGAAGTAGTTCTTTTCTTTAATGAAGGTGAGTTCCCTCTGGTGGTCAGGGCATTTGCCGTTCACCATCTCCCTTTCAGTGTAGAAACGCTCGCACCCAAAGCAGTAACTTCCGCCGTACTCCCCAAAGTAGATGTCACCCCCTTCATATATCTTCTGAAGGAAGAGTCTCACCGCCCTTTTGTGATCCTCGTCGGTGGTGCGGATAAAATAGTCGTTGGTGATTTGGAGCTTCGCCCAGGTCTCACGAAAAGCAGCACTGATCTTATCGGCGTATTGTTTAGGGTCCTCCCCCGCCGCCGATGCAGCCTGGGCTATCTTATCCCCATGCTCATCAGTACCGGTGAGGAAGAAGGCCTGGTAGCCAGCGAGTCGCTTGAAGCGGGCAATAACGTCTGCCACTATAGTGGTATAGGCATGGCCTAAATGGGGCACATCGTTCACGTAATAGATGGGCGTGGTGATATAGAAGGTCCTCATCTCGTCCTCGGCTGTTTCATCCTTTCCACTGACACCTTGAGGCCAGGCACTTCACCTCTGACCCTGTCTCAAGGGCCACAATAACACTTTCCTCCAAGATCAGTTGCTCTCGCACTACCCCCAGGCCCTGGGGAGTCTTCACCGGGCATCCCACTTTTGGTAGGCCCCTCTTTATCTCTTCATACATCTTATATTCGAAGGCCAGACAGCACATAAGCCGGCCGCAGATCCCAGAAATCTTGGAAGGATTTAAAGGGAGTTTCTGCTCCTTAGCCATCCGGATAGAAACTGGCTCAAACTCCCGGAGGAAGGTTTGACAACAGAGGGGGCGGCCGCAACAGCCCAGTCCTCCCAGCATCCGGGTTTCGTCTCGCACTCCAATCTGGCGGACCTCGATTCGGACCCGGAACTCATGTGCCAGGTCCTTCACTAGCTCCCGGAAGTCTACCTTTCCTTCGGCGGTAAAATAGAAGACGGCCTTAGCGCCATCAAAGCTCCATTTTACCCCAACCAGTTTCATGGGGAGATCCCGGGCCTTGATCTTCTCTTGGCAGATCTGGAAGGCCTCCTGTTCCTTCTCCCGGATCCATCGGGCCTGAGCCAGGTCCTCAGGGGTTGCCTTGCGAAGAATGGGCTGTAGCGGCTTCCTCAGCTTATGTTCAGGAAAGGCACGAAATTCCCCGGCAACCCGACCTACCCCTATGCCATTTTCAGTCTCAACTACCACCAACTCCCCAAGGGAGAGCTCTAAGTCCCGGACGTGGAAGTAGTAGTTCATTCCCTCTTCTTTAAATCTCACCATTACCACCATAGGTTCTTCTGCCCTCCTAACCCTGAGGCCCGGAAAGCGCCTCTTCCATGCGGAAGAGCAGCGTTTCCGCAGCAAGACGGGGATTGACATTCCCTGACAGGGCCTCTAGGGCTTCATTCACTGCATAGTAAAGCTTCATGCCCACCTTCGGAGCCAAGGTCTCAGCCCCTTTGCGGATCTCGGTCTCCCGGTCCCGATTCCATAAGAGGGAGCCGCGAGTCGTGTGTTGATAGACCACCAGATCCCGGTACCAGATTAAAAGCCCCTCCAGGGCCTCCCGGAAGACCTCCTTGTCCTTAGCCAATTCTTCGGCCACATCTAGCAGGGCCACCCCACCGCTGGCAAGGGCCGAGAATACCTGGAGTCGATGGTGCTCCTGGTTCTTCAGGCGGGAGCCGGCCTGGACCTCCATAGCCCTTTCCAGGCTTCCCCCGCTAAGGGAGGCTAGTAACCAAGCCTCCTCGGGATCAAGGCCCGCTACCCTTTCCAGGTATGAGACTACGGCCGGTATGGGCAAGGGATTGAACTTGACCTCTTGACAGCGGGAGCGGACGGTGGGCAGAAGGGCCTCCGGACTCGGGGTCACCAATATGAGGAGGGCGGTTCCGGGAGGCTCTTCCAAGGTTTTTAGGAAGGCATTCGCTGCCTCCAAGCCCATCCGCTCCGCCTGGTCAAGGATATAGACCTTGCGCCTTCCCTCGTAGGGCCGCCGAGAGAGGTCCTCAGTCAGCTCCCGGATTTGATCAATCCTGATGAAGGCCCCTTCCGGTTCTACAATTCGGACATCAGGGTGGAGGCCTTTATCGATCTTCCGGCAGGAGAGGCAGCTACCACAGCTATCACCGTCAGCAGGGCCTTGGCAGTTCAATGCCTTGGCCAGGGCAAGGGCCGCAAGGCGCTTACCTACCCCCTGAGGGCCGGTGAATAAATAGGCCTGGGGGAGGCGATCCTTGGCCAACGACCGCCTTATAAGGGCAAGGGCCCTCTCCTGACCTATGATACACCTAAAGGCCATGGGATATTAAGGGTTGACGTTCCTTGAGTAAGGCCTCTACATGACCGCGCACCTCAGCGGCAATGGTTTCCCTGCCCTGATCGGCAACGATCACCTTCACTCGCCCGGGCTCCCTTTTCGCCAAGGCCAGGTAGCCTTCTCGGACCCGGCGGTGAAAGGAAAGGTCCTCCTTTTCAAGCCTATCCTTACCACCGAGCCGGCCCAGGCCTACCTCGGGCTCCAGGTCCAGGAGGAAGGTCATGTCAGGGACAAGGCCTCTGCTGGCCAATTGGTTGAGCCTCTGGATGGATTCCAGGTCCAATCCCCTCCCGTAGCCCTGATAGGCAAAGGTGGAATCAGAAAAGCGATCGCAGAGCACGAGTTGCCCTGCGCGAAGGGCTGGCTCCAGGATCTCGACCACTAATTGGGCGCGACTAGCCAGGTAGAGACACAATTCAGCGGCTGGGGCCAGGGCCTGGCTCCCCTCGTCTAGGAGGAGGTGGCGGACCCTCTCTCCGATGGGGGTCCCCCCGGGCTCCCTAAGCTCCAAGACTTCAAATCCTCGAGACCTTAAATGCTGAGCTAACTGGGCTAGCTGGGTGCTTTTCCCCGAACCTTCCACCCCCTCGAAACTGATAAAGAACCCGGTCATGTTGGGAAGGCCTCTTGTCTTAGTGGCCAGGAGTGACTGACCCCCTCTTCCTCTTATCGAGCACGGCTTTGGCCGCTCGAGAGACGGCAACAGGGATGTCCCGATTCTTGGAGAGGTCCTGAAGCTCCCTGTCCGAGAGGAAACTTACCCCCAGGCCCAAGGACACCCCCACCGGGGTCTTGGGATTGTGGAGGAGGTTGATCATTACCTGGCGATTGGCCCTGTACCTCTTGTTGGATGCAATGGCCCGGAGGACCTTTTCGGAGACGTCCCGCATCTGGGCGATGGCCAGGATTTCTGGATCGGTGATACGAGGGTTAGAGACCACTTCTAACGCCACCATATCATTGGGATCCTTCACCAGGAGCATCCTCGCCTCTTTATTCCCTCTCTTGGCCAGGGCCAGCTTCTGTCCGATGGTTAATTCCTTGATGATCTGCTGGAGACTCTTTTTGGGCTCCTCACCTCTACGGGGGGGCTCCTCCTTCCTCTCCCGGAGGAGCGCCTTTAGCTCACTGCTCAGGGCGGGGTTTTGCTCTAGGGCCTCCCTTAGGAACGGATATCTGGAAAGGAGCAAACCATCCTGCGCCATAGCCTCGGCCAGGACTGGTGGGGCCACCTTAGCCAGGTATTCCAAGGTGGAGGGCATGGCAACGGGGTTATATACCACCGCCCGCAGAATCTCTTCATCGTAGGCATAGGTCCGGGCAATCTGGTCCAGGACTTCCGGATCGATCCCCTCATTCTTGGCCAAAGTCAAGGCCTCTTCCCGGGGAACGTCTAATACCATTTCGTGAAGGCCATCTGGGGCTGCCATTCAGGGATCCTCCGAAGCCAGATGAATGAGGGCATCCGCCAGTTCCTTAAGCTCCCCCTCCAATACGGTCCTCAGGTCCAGGAGGGTCCGGTCTCCCTTGACCCTCCCCAACACTGGGGGGTCGTGGGCCCTGAGCCTTTCCTCCATGGCCTCCGCCGTCATGAATCGGGAGGACACAGCCAGCACGATTGTCGGGATCTCCACCAATGGCAGGGATCCACCCCCGGCCTCGGAATACCCTTCCTCCCAGGAAACCAAAAGCCGATCCCTTGCGCGTTCCCGGACCTGGGCAACCAGCTCCTCCGCCCGGATCCGGAGTTCCTCCTGGGTCAGGGCCAGCATCCTCAAGGCGGGGATCTCCTCCCAGACCTCATCTTCATCCAGATAGGACCGCAGAGTAGCCTCTAGGGCGGCCAGGGTAAATTTATCCACCCGAACTGCCCGGGCCAGCGGATTCCCTTTGAGCCGGCCTATGTATTCTCTTCTCCCGACGGCAATTCCTGCCTGCGGCCCTCCTAGGAGCTTGTCCCCACTGAAAGTGACCAAATCCGCCCCCGCCTTGATGCTTTCCATTACCAAGGGCTCCTTTTGCAAGCCTCGCCTGGAGAGATCAACCAGAGCACCGCTTCCCAGATCCTCCATTACCGGGAGCCCGTAACGCCGGGCCAGGACCGCCAGTTCAACCAGAGAAACCTCGGCAGTGAAGCCCAGGATGCGGTAGTTGCTGGCATGGACCTTAAGGAGCAGGGCCGTCTCTGACCGGATAGCCCCCTCGTAATCGGAAAGGTGGGTGCGGTTAGTGGTACCTACCTCCGTGAGTTGGGCCCCCGCCTTGCGCATGACGTCGGGGAGGCGGAAAGAACCTCCGATCTCCACCAGTTCTCCTCGGGAGACGATCACCTCTTTCCCCTCGGCCAAAGTATTTAGGGCTAATAGGACGGCGGCGGCGTTGTTGTTAACTACCATCGCCGCCTCGGCCCCGGTAAGCTGGCAAAGGAGGCCCTCCACATGGACATGGCGACTGCCCCTTGAGCCGTTCTCCAGGTCGTATTCTAGGTTGGAGTAGTGCCCCCCCACCTCCAAAAGACGATCCAGAGCCCCTTTTGAAAGTAACGCCCGCCCCAGGTTGGTGTGCAGCACCACCCCTGTGGCGTTGATCACCCGCCGAAGATGAGGGCGCAGCCTCCAGGAAGCCATTGCCATGACCTCTGAAAGGATCTCGGAAAGATTTCCTGAGGTCTCTTCTAGCTCCTCCCCCTTTCCCGCGCCCAGGATCCTCTGCCTCCTCCGTTCTAATACCTGACGCACCGAATCCACCCACACAGCCCGGGGTGGGGGAGATACAGGGTCCTTCAGGGCAAGCTGTCGTAAGACCTCTTCTACTGAAGGGAGTCTTCGGAGATAGGCCCTTTTTTCCCGCTCATCCATAGTGACAAAAATTTAACACATATCTCGACCATATTCAACCCTCTATTTCCGGGGAAAGGGAATAGAGATACAAGGGAGGGCTTGAGGACCAGGGAAGGGAGGAAGTAAGGCCTTTCCTTGGCCAGAGGGCTCAACGACCGCTGCCGCTCAAAAAACCTGTGCCGCCTTAAACGGCGGCTTATAGGCAACAGAATTTAACGGTAAGGGGCCTCACGGCCAGCTAGCCCCCGGCGGGCCTGATAGCAACTCTTACAATAGACGGGTTTGTCCAAGACAGGTTTAAAGGGGACGGTGGCCTTCTGGCCGCATTGGGCACAAATCACCTGATGCGCTTCCCTTGCCCCTCTGGAGGCCTCAAAGCCTGCCTTTTTCTGGGAACTTTTACAGATCTTGCAGCGTTTAGGTTCGTTGAGGAAGCCCTTTTGGGCAAAGAACTCCTGCTCTCCCGCGGTGAAGATAAATTCCTCACCGCAAACCACACAAGTCAATCTTTTATCTATAAAGGCCATGGAGATTCCCCTTCTTTGAACTTAAATTCACCCGACAGAGCCTGGCAAAAGGGCTAAGCCCTTTAAAACCTTTGCCCCTCGACCTGTGCTTGGAGGCCCGTCCCCCTTTTTGGTCAGTTTTATACTCCCATAAGCCCCCTCCGGATAGAGTTAAATAAATCTAAGGCCTGATCCCATGACGCGGGAAGACCATTTTCCTCAATTTGGCCACCTGCTCTCGGGCATAAGCCAATGCCCTCTTTTTGATTGGGCTTGTAGTAGAGGGAAAGGGGTCGTCGAAGAGCCGGTCCTCCGCCACACCCCACCTTAGGGAGATGGCCATATAATCAGGGGGGAGCTGATCGGGGAGATTAAGGCCATTCATGATCCCCCAAGCCAAGGCCCAGGCCCGGGGAACGTTGGCCAGGTTATAACCTCCACCCCCCAGGGCTACCCACTTAGAGCTCAAAGCCCGAAGGGCTTCTACCAAGCGGCCGAAGCCCTGGATAGTAAGCTCCAAATGGGAGAGGGGATCCGTCCGGTGGGTGTCTACCCCCAGTTGAGTGACCAAGATATCTGGTTGGAAGGCCCGGATAAGAGGAGGGGCCACCTCTTGGAATGCCCACAAGAAGATCTCGTCGTCACTACCAGGGTAAAGAGGGACGTTAACTGAGTAACCCTCCCCTTTTCCTTTGCCCAGCTCTTCAACAAAACCGGTCCCGGGAAAAAGGGTCTCCCCCGTTTCATGGAAGGAAACGGTTAACACCTGGTCGGTGTCATAAAAGGCGGCTTGGACGCCATCCCCATGATGGGCATCGATATCCACATAGGCCACACGGTAGCCCTTGGAAATCAGGTATCGAATGGTTAGTGCTGGGTCATTTACATAACAGAAGCCCGAGGCCTGAGCAGGACCAGCGTGGTGGAGTCCACCGGCAATATTGAAGGCGCAGTCCACCTCCCCGCTTTCCACTAGGCGAGCGGCCTGCAGGGAAGCCCCGGCAGAAAGGACGGACCAGGTATACATCCCCTGGAAGATGGGGTTATCACCTGTTCCCAGGCCGAAGACAAAATAATCATGGTAAGCATGACCCTTCTCTGCATTTTTAAGGGCCTGTAAATATTCAGGTGAGTGAAAGAGCTCCAGCTCCTCTTCCGATGCAGGCTGGGGCCTCAATTCCCTGGCATCAGGGAGATTCAAAAGGCCATAGGCCCGGATCAGGTCATGGGTAAGCCTGAGGCGTAGGCTCTTTAAAGGATGTCCAGGGCCGTAATCAAAGCCTTCAAAATCGGGAGTATATAAGAAAGCTGTCTTAGGTTTGGCAGTGGTGCTTTGGTGGTTATCCAAAGGTTGGCCCTTGAATTCTGGGGCTAAGGATAAAGGCCCCCGCTCTTCCCACCTTTTTTGGAGACGACTCGGATCTCGCCGATGGTCATGCCTCTATCAAGGGCCTTGCACATGTCGTAAATGGTGAGGGCAGCGACAGAAACCGCAACCAAGGCCTCCATCTCCGCCCCAGTCTTTCCCACCGTCTTCACCCGGGACTCGATTTCGACCCGGCTATGATCCATCTGGGGGAAAAAGGACACCTCCACTGCTGACACCAGCAAAGGGTGGCAGAGGGGGATTAGATGGGGGACTTCCTTGGCCGCCAAAATTCCTGCAATCCGGGCCACGGCAAATACATCACCCTTAGGCACCGCTTGGTCCTGGATCCGCTTCAGGGTCTCCTGAGTCATGGTTATGGACCCCCGGGCCACAGCCTCACGAAAGGTATTGGCCTTGGCGCTCACGTCCACCATCCGCGCCTGGCCCTGGGAGTCCAGGTGGGTAAGCTCCTTCATTTTTTGTATCTTCTCATTATAGCGTACATTTCGTCCTTGACCTTGAGCTTCAGCTTCTGGAGTTCTTTACGCTTACGCTCCTGCTCGCTGGTCAAGTAGTAGATGCGATCGTATTCCCCAATCTTTAAGTCATATTCCCGGTGTTTCTCCGCCAGGCGCCGGAATTCGGGATCCTCCTCCTTCAGCCGGGCGAAGAGTTGGGCCTCCGTTTCGCTCATCTTTTACCTCCTTTTTAGAATTACTCCCCCGACGGATAGATATAGAATTGGGGTCCTCAGGCTAAGGGGGGTGGGTGGATAATTGGTGTGGAAGAAATATGGTGAGGAAAAGGGATTCTTTCTAGGCAATGCCCGCATTCCGGCTAAGAAAATGCCAACTTTATAACTAAAAATAAACAAGCCGGGCAGAAAAGTCAAGGAAATTTTCTGCCCCTATCTCCCCCACTATGATATGGCTTTAGCGATGGTGCCCCCACCCATCACTATCTCTTCTCTACCCCCATCGTAAAAGACTGCGGCCTGCCCGGGGGCTATTGCCCGCTGGGGCTGGTCGAAGCGCACCTCGACCACCCCTTCTCCTCGGGGCACCAACCGGGCAGGCGTCGGCCGATGATTATAACGGATCTTGACCAGGGCCCTCTTCTCATCGCAGAGTCTATCAAAGGGGATAAAGCTCACTTCCGTAGCCCAAAGGCCCTTGGCCAAGAGGTCGCCCTCCTCCCCTACGATGACCTCGTTACTAAGGCTGTCAATCCTTACTACATAAAGGGGCCTCTTTCCCGATATCTTAAGGCCTCGCCGCTGTCCCACCGTGAAGAAGGCCACCCCTGGGTGCTCACCCAGCACCCGGCCCTCCAGGTCTCTAATGAGGCCGGGCCGAAGCTGATCGCCCAACCGGCCCCGAAGGAAGGGCTTGTAGTCCTTCTCAGGGATGAAGCAGATCTCCTGACTGTCAGGTTTAGTAGCCACTCGTAGGCCTAACCCAGCGGCTCGGCGTCGCACCTCCTGTTTCTCAAGAGAGCCCAGGGGCATCAAGATGTGGCAGAGTTGATCCTGAGATAAGTTGTAAAGGAAATAGGTCTGGTCCTTTAGGGGGTCCACCGCCCGTTTCAAAAGGTAACGGCTGGCCTCAGGATTGTACTCCACACGGGCATAGTGGCCAGTGGCCACAAAGTCAAGTCCCCATCCCCGGGCCCGCTGGAGGAGGGAGCCAAACTTTAATAGGGAATTACAAGGGATACATGGGTTAGGGGTCTTGCCTAATAGGTACTCCCCCAGGAAATAATCAATAACCTTCTTTTCAAACTCCACCTGATAATTGAGGAGATAAAAGGGGATGCCCAACTGGCAGGCCACTTGGCGGGCGTCCTCCACTGCCCTGGGTGAGCAGCAGGTATTAAAGCGCTCTATCTCCCCTTCTGGCTCCTGATAAGGCCAGAGACGGAGAGTGACCCCGACGACCTCGTAGCCGGCATCTTTTAAGAGGGCGGCCGAGAGGGAGCTGTCCACTCCCCCGCTCATGGCCACCGCTACCCGCCCTTTCATTAGCCCTTCCAGAACCGGAACCCTTCCCTTAAGTTGCCTCACCAACAGAGCCCTCCGGGGTTACCTCCCCTAGGGCTAGAGGTTGAGGAGTCTCTTCAGGCCCACCCATCTCGCAATTGCCATTGAAGGTGGCCCCCTCAGCGATGATCAGGGCCGGGGTCTTGATGGTCCCCACCACCCTACTAGGCGGCAAGAGCTCCACTTTCTTTTTGGCGCATATGCTGCCCACAATTTTCCCGCTGTTTACCACCGTCCCCACCTCAATTTGGGCCTTAATGAAGGCGGGCTCGCCAACGATCAAGAGGTCTTGGCTCACGATCTCCCCCTCAAGCCGGCCATCGATGCGAACCGTGCCTTCGAAGAAGAGGGTTCC
>JACRGL010000144.1 GCA_016212365.1 Candidatus Methylomirabilota bacterium
ATAAACGATAGCTCCATCAAATGCAATGTCTAGAAAGAGGGGCTGATGGTCTCTAAAGTTGGCCTCGCAATCCTCTCGGGAGTAAACTAAAAGGTCTATTCCCATCCCAAGCTTCAGGGCGCTTTTTAGCTCCATGGTGGCCTTTTTTAAGTCCTCTAATGAGGGCTTTAAATTTTCCATTACTACCAATACATCCAGATCTTCATATTGCTCTCCCCTGGCATACGATCCAAAGATCACAATGGAGACTACGTCCTCTCTGGCTTTTAAGACTTCTTCCCGAATTTGGTCTTCGATCGTCTGGTCCATGAAAAACTCACCCCAGCAATTTCACCAGTATCGCCTTCTGGACGTGGAGGCGGTTCTCGGCCTGATCTAAGACAATGGAATGGGGCCCATCCAGGACCTCGTCGGTTATCTCCTCATCCCGATGGGCAGGGAGGCAGTGCATTACCAGGACATCCCTTTTAGCAATAGCGACCAGCCCCTGGTTTACCTGAAACCCTTTAAAGGCCTTCACCCGCTTGGCGTGTTCCTCTTCCTGTCCCATGCTCGCCCAGACATCGGTGTATAGGACATCAGCCCCTTTTGCCGCCTGAATAGGATCATCCATCACTTTCAACCGGGCGCCGCTTGCCTCTGCATCCTTTAAAGCCTTAGAGAGAACCCCCTCATCAGGGCCGAAGCCCCTGGGCCGGGCAATAGAAAGGTCAATCCCTGTCTTTGCCGCCCCGTAAAGCCAGGAGTGGGCCACATTGTTTCCATCGCCGATATAAGCTACCTTCAGCCCCTTTAGCTCTCCCCGCTTCTCTTTTACGGTAAATAGATCGGCCAGAATCTGACAGGGGTGGGTAAGGTCGGAGAGACCGTTTATGACGGGCACGCTGGAATGGCAGGCCAGCTCCTCTACTCTCTCCTGGGAATAGGTGCGGATCAGGATCCCATCCACGTAACGGGAGAGGACCCTGGCGGTATCGGCAACGGTCTCTACCCGGCCGAGTTGAATGTCCCGCGGGTTAAGGAAGAGGGCGTGTCCGCCGAGCTGGTGCATCCCCACCTCAAAGGAGACCCGGGTGCGGGTGGAGGGCTTCTCAAAGATCATGGCAAGGGTCTTACCCATTAAGGGAGTATAGCGCTCCCCACGCTTCTGCCGTGCTTTTAACTCGGCTGCCAGCTCAAAGATTCCCTCGATTTCCGAGAGGCTCAAATCATGGATGCTGAGCAGGTCCTTCTTCATTTTAAAAAGGTTTGGAGATCTCCGCAAAGACCTCGTTTAAGACGCCGGTGGCCTGATCTATCTCCCCTTTGGTCACATTGAGGGGCGGGAGCAGACGCAAGACCCGATCCCCTAAGCTGTTGATGAGGAGCCCCTTCTTCTGGCAGCGGAGGTCAATCTCTTTGCCCAAGAATTCCAGCTCCACCCCAATAAGGAGGCCCTTTCCCCGGACCTCTTTGATAAAGGGGTATTTCCCCTGGAGTTCTTTTAAGGCAGACATGAAGTACTCGCCCATCCGAAGGCTATTTTCCAACAGGTTTTCTTCGGCGATGGTCTTCATGACCTCGCATGCCACGGCAGTAACAAAGGGATTACCCCCGAAGGTGGCGGCATGACTTCCCGGAACGAAGGCGGCAGCCACTTCTTCCGTGGCCAGCATGGCCCCGATGGGAAGCCCCCCTGCCATGGCCTTGGCCAGGGTCATTATGTCGGGCTCAATCCCATAGTGCTCATAGCAGAACATGCGGCCCGTGCGTCCTATTCCGGTAAAGACCTCGTCTAAAATCAAGAGCACACCAGCATCGTCACAAAGCCTCCTGAGGCCGGGGAGGTAATCTTTCGTGGGGACATTGACCCCACCCAGGGCCTGGATTGGCTCCAGCATTATTGCCGCCGTATGGGAGTCAATGGCCCGCTCCACCGCCTTCAGGTCATTAAAGGGGATATACTTGAATCCCGGGACCAAAGGTTCAAAGCCGTGGTGGTACTTCTCCTGGGCAGTGGCCGTCACCGTGGCCAGGGTGCGACCGTGGAAGGAGTTTCGCATAGTGATAATCTCGTAGCGGTCGCTAGAATAGTG
>JACRGL010000147.1 GCA_016212365.1 Candidatus Methylomirabilota bacterium
CCGTGTCAGATTCTTCCCCTTCACTTCGTTCAGGGTCAGAATGACACAATTCGTTAGTATGACTTTTTCAGGGGTCTCATGTCAAGACCTGTCGCTTATTGGTTAAAACTGGAGATTCTTCGCTTCGCTCAGAATGACATAACCTCCCGTTCCAGCCGGCGGGCCCGCAGTGAACCAACAAATAGCATAAGCCGGGTCAGATAGCGGAATTGCCAGTAGCTAAGGACCTTTGGGGGGTCGGAGAACCACTCGGGGCTCAGAACCCCCTCAAGCTCCTTCGGCAGCGGTTCCTCCGGCATTGGCTCCTGCAAGGAATTCATTGACTTCGCCAGGGCATAGTCCCTCCACCCCTTGTCTGGCCGATGGAGGTTCCTTGAAGGGACGTCACCGCAGAGGGCCGCCCGGAGCAGCTTCTTAGTGCCCGGACCGTAGAGCTCTGCCGGGTGGCACTCAAAGGCAAGCTCCAGCACCTCCCGGTTGAAGAACGGAAAGGAGCGGCGTATCCCCAGGGTGACGCACGCCTCCCAGTTCATGGGAATAAAGCTATCCATTGTGCTGATGCGCAGTGCCAGATGGCGCCACGGGTCCGTATCTTCCCCCAACTCCCTCCTTTTTCGTTCCCACCAGGCTAGATACTCCCCCTGTACCCCGGGGTGAAAGAGGTCCAGGGGCTTTTTTTTATTGACGTGGTTCGTCTGAAGCAGTCCCTCCGGAAAGGGAAGGGCCTGACGTCCCAGTAACGAGGCCAGGCGGTATCTCGCCCAAGGGGCTATATTGCGTGGATTATTGTACCAGGTGAGAAGGTCCATCATCTGCCGGCTCAAAGGGGTGTGTTCCACCCAATCCGGCACGGTGAGGACCGACCCGCAGACTTCATCGGCAAATTCCCCGCCAAAGAGCACCCGCACAGGCGCCTCACGAACGATACCCGGCAGACTGCAAAGCGCTGGGTGAAGGATATGAAAGACGACAGGGGGAAAGGCCCGCCCTGAGCTTGCCGAATGGGCGCGCTGTAGTTCCAACACCAGCCTCTCGTGGAGAAAGACCGACCATCTGCGCTCGAACCCGTATTGCTTCGCCAGAGGCTCAATATAAGACATCTCGTGCTGGACCAGGTCTTCTCTCTCCCTGCGGGGGAGAAGGCTCCATATCCACACCTTACGCCCCACCACGCCTGCTGCAAGGGCGGCAAGGGAGGAGGAGTCCACACCTCCGCTTAAGGTGAGGAGATTGCCATCCTCGGGGTCCAGGTCCCGAGTAAGCTTCTCAATGAGTAGTGCCCTCAGGCGTTCGGCATGCTCGCGGGCAGTAGCCGGCGTGGGACGGTTGACATGCTTCGGCCTTGGGTTCCAGTAGCGGCTGACCACCCCCCGACGCCCGCCCTCTATCCGGGCAAGACATCCCCGCTCTAAGAGGGATACGCCGACGAGGGGAGTCCTTCCTTCAGGGAACATACCCCAACCGATGGCCCAGGTGGCATTCACTAAGGGGTCGAGCCCGGGCTCGTCGGTAAGATAGCGGACGAAGTCCCCCAGCCGGGTGGAGATGGCGTAACGCCCTCCAAACCGCCCCATGTAGAACGGGACCAGCCCCCCGCAGGAGCGTACCACCGTCGCACCGCCAGGGCGGAAGCGGATGAAACCAAAATCTCCAGGCAGTGAGGCGAGGCGGTCGGGGGTAAAGTCGGCAAGCTCCGCTATCTCGCGGAGACACTCAGCCGGGGCTTTCCCTGAGTGCTCAACCAGCACATCCCGCCCTTCGGCAAAGGCGAGCTGATGCTGGCGGACCAGGCCCCCATCGGGCGCTGAGTTGGGAAGGGACGCCACGGCAGCCACCCATCCGGGTGCTGGACGCCACACCTCCGAAAATTCACTGCTCCCTTGCAAGTCCAGCATGACCTCATTCAGCATTACCGGGTCGGCGTCATGGACGGCAAAAAGGTTAGCCAATGGCGGACGGCTCATAACAGCGCCTCCTCAGGGAGTTCAAGCCCAACGCCCCGCACCAGCGAAACGGCAATCTCCGGAGGAAAGGGCGGACCCCAGGGAATTTCTGCTGCAAAAACAGGGACATTAGAGGCGATGCAGGCAAAGAAATTCAACTTACGCTGGAGATACTCCCCCTGCTGCAACCCTTGCATCCGGCTGTAAGCCATCAGGGAAAGGAGCGCCCTGGAGCAAGGAAGACGTTCAAGCTTTAACCTGTGGCACCGGCGTGAGGGGCGGGGGACCACGAAGGCACTCAGACGGGGCATAGAACAGTCATTATCAACCTTCAGGGCAATGCGGTTATCAGGAGTTGCTCTACGCACCATTGTCGGAAAGTCCTCCGCCAGGGCTGAGGCGCCCTTGCGGAGCCGGATTTCTCCTACGCCTGGAAAACAGCGAAAGTCCTTGCCCTTGAGCTGAAGGCGGAGCAGGTCATCAGTAACGAACCTGGCGCCCCTTGTGCAGAGAAGGGCTGCAAGAGTAGATTTCCCCATCCCCGAGCCTCCCACAAAGGCTATCGTCTGTCCCCCAATCTCTACCGCGCTGGCGTGCAGGACATACTCGCCGGATAGGAGCAAGACACAGGCGATAACGTTGCCGGCAAGGAGCAGGGCTGCTATGTCCGGCTCAGCGTCCGGTGAGAGGTGGACGCTGACCGAGCGCAGGTCATAACCAATCCAGAACTGACAGGCACGGTAGTAATGGAGGATATAGCCTGCCCCGGTGTCCATAAGGGCATAGCCGCGTCCGTCGCCAAAGGCAAAGTTTGCCAGGGTCTGTCCTGCCGGTGTGCAGTCGGAAATTGCTTTGCCCTCGCCCCAGCGGACTTCAATATCATACGGAGGAAGGGCACTCCAGGCAAGGGGCGCGGGGAGAGCAACCTCAGACCAGACCCGAAGTCCATACAATTCATACACTTGTGGACCACTTCCTGTCGCTGTCTCTCTCAAGACATCCAATTACGGTCTCCTATTCAACAGAGTCCAGGTGGCGTACCGGTAGCTTTGGCACAAGTGGGGCTACCTTTCAAACAACGGTTACCGACCTCTGATCGTTGGCTCTGGAAGGGTGGGAGCGGAGTGAATTGGGATACACCAGCACCGCCCACTACCGCATGTCCATCGCATTCCACCCAGGCATGAGCCTTCAATCGCCCATCCTCGTCTTTAGCCACACCAATACGAAGGCAAGCAGTATAGCCTCGACGTGCCAGCAAAACCTGTGAGGCAATCCCCTGCACCAGACAGTTTCTGGTCCCTGGCAGGTACTGACTTACCACCGCCACCGCCCATGTAATCTTCTCTAAAGGCAGCCTAACACTTCGGTACAAAGGGTCCTGCTCCGAAGCCACGTTAGGTAGACGGTCGAGCAGTGTCCGAAACGGCAGCACCCATAGGCCCAGTCTGATGGCTACCAGATATAGAGCAACGCTGACCAGAAGACGACGCTCTGCGGGGGAGAGGCTCAAAAACTTATGTAACTGCTTCATCTTTGACCTCGACCAACCCAGCATTGGCTAATTCCTGTAACAGCTCCAGCAGGTTACGCTTACAGCCCTCGGATTCAACGTCATACTCATGGAGGAAAATATCCAGGATGTCCTTTACCGTTTTTGGGTCCTGGATGATATCCCAGATGCGAGCCCCCACGTCCTCAAGACTATAATACTCCCCTGAGTTGAGTGCTAATATAACTACATCCCCACCCAGATGAGTGGAGACTTGGTCCTTTGTCCTTACTACTGTGGAATATAATGATACCTTAGACATCGCCTTTTATCCAGATTCTTCGCTTCCCCTTCGCTACGCTCAGGGCTTTGGCTCACTCAGAATGACACATTGCGTTGCTGTGACTTTTTCAGAGGTCTCAGATTAGGCATGAATGAGATGATTACAAATTTGTGGGTTGTGATTTGTCGCTTGCGTTTAAGAAATCCCTCACTGCCTTGAAGAGTAATGCCTTTTCTCTGTCAAACATCATCACATGATTACTGCGTTGCAGCCATACAAGCTTCTTCTCTATAGAGCGGGCATAGTGGAATATATAAAAGGCGCTGAAGGGGGCGGCAACGAGGTCTTTCCTTGAGTGGACCACCAGGAGGGGGGAGTGGACGTTGTCAAGTGATACTTTGGTTACCTTAATGAGTTCGCCCAGGGTTGTTTTGGGCGTTATGGGGACATGGGAGACGGTGGGGAACATGAGACGCCCCTTTAATTCCTCGGAATGTATGGGCCATCTCATGCGGACGGTCTTTACCCTGGTAAAGAGTTTCTCCGTCATCTCCA
>JACRGL010000146.1 GCA_016212365.1 Candidatus Methylomirabilota bacterium
ACAAATGGTGAACATTCACCCTCACCCCGACCCTCTCCCATAAAGGGAGAGGGGGAACTTGAGGATGTCACTCTCTCTTTTTCGGTAAAGTCGTGGGTATCCAAATGGGCATACCATGTTATGATACCCACGGTTTTACACCGTGGGAGGATCACGAGCCCGCCCGAGGCGGGCCGGAACCGCTGGATTTACTCCAGCGGGCCTCCGGTATCCAAGGCAAGCGTATGGCCGCAACCAAGTTGGCCCTTAAGGTGGATGTGGACACCCTGGTTGGGTTGAGAGAAGGAGTCCCTAACCTTCTTGACCTTTTCCGTAAGTTTGGCATCCAGGCTAGCTTCTTTGTAGCCTTTGGCCCCGACAACTCTGGAAAGGCCATCCGCAGGGTCCTTAAAAAGGGCTTCTTATGGAAGATGTGGAGGACCAATGCCCTGCGCACCTATGGCTTCAAGACCCTGCTTTATGGGACCCTTCTGCCCTCTCCCTTGATAGGCGAGGGCTTGCCGGTTCTGATTCGAGAGATAGCGGCGGAGGGGCACGAGGTGGGCATCCATGGATACGACCATGTTAAATGGCACGATAGGCTAGACGCCCTGAGTATCCCTGAAATTGAGGGTGAGATCCAAAAATCTATTGCGGCTTACAAGGAGATCCTCGGGAGGAAGCCCCTAAGCTCTGCGGCGCCAGGCTGGAGATGCAATCTCAAGAGCCTAGCGGTCCAGGATAAATACGGTTTCCTCTACTGTAGCGATACCAGGGGCAGGAGGCCCTTTATTCCAAGGATTGGGAAACAGATTTTTCGGGCCTTGCAGATTCCTACTACCCTCCCGACCATGGACGAGGCCCTGGGACTGGGTGGGGTGACGGCAAAGAATTTTAATGCCCACCTCTTAACCCAGCTCGTAGAGGATCGTCTTAACATTTACACTCTCCACGCAGAAATGGAGGGGATGAGCAGGAAGGGACTTTTTGAGGATTTTCTAGAAAGGTCAAGGAAAATCGGGATTGAATACGTGAGGTTATGGGACGAGGCGGAGGCCCTTTTGAGAGGCGAAAGAGGGATTATCCCCATTGATGATATATACCAGCGACCTATCATGGGGAGGGTGGGGATGGTGGGCTATCAGGGATGAGGGTCATCAAAAAGCCAGGAAGGTTCCCAAGAAGATCTCATTTCCCCCTCGCCGATCTCCTCGCCGGGCAAGGGGGGCGTAGCCGTATTTAATTTCGAAGGGGATATTATAGACCTTTTTCTGAAATCCGAGGGCCAGGCCCAATATTGCTTCCGCTTTTCGCGACCGCTGAGGGAGGAGGAAATTGTTGCTGATCCCATAGGCGGCCTCTAGACTAAATTTCAGGTCGGGGGAGAAGACCCAAGTATAAGTCCCTTGTCCCAAGAGATAGCTATCGGCCCTGAGCTCGCTGAAATAGTAGCCCGGAAGGGCCGTATTTCCCTGGCCTTCTAGAAAAGAGCCAAGCCGGAAGCGGGAGACAAAGTCTAGATTACTGCCTATCCCACCGCTTAATCCCAGCCTTATCCTCTGCCTCTCCGAAGGGGAGAAGAAATTTAAGAAATAACCTTCTCCCTTAAAAAACTGGCGGGAGGAAATGGCCCTTAAGGGGTTAGCCCCGGAGGGTTCTTCTACCCTTTCCCTCCATTCGTAATTTAGGAAGGCCGAGTATTCCCAGCCCGATAGCTCCTCTAGCTCAGCAGTGATCTCCTTCTGGACGGAGCTCATCTCGAAGGTGGTGGCAAGGGCCAATGTGTCCCCGGGAAGCACGACCTCGGTATCCTTGCTCGCGCGGAAGTGGTATTCCTTCACTTGTTGGGTAAGCATCATGTCGCCCGTTTCGCTCAAGGGGTAGCGGCCGAATAGCTTTCCCCCATATTCAGTAGTGTAAAACTCGAAGGGGTGGAGGCGCCTACCCTTTGAATAGACGAAGAGGGTGTTCTCAGCGGAAATAAGCTCCCCTGCGAAACCGAAGCCCACCTCGATCTCTTTGGGGGCGCTGGATTTGTTGACCTCCAAGGGGAGTTTGGTGGAGAGGTTTAGATCCAAAATGGTATTGGAATACATACCGGAGAACTTCAGTTTTCCATCGAGAAGGTCTGGATAATAGCCATAAATGGAGATGCCCCCGGACCTACCCCCCTGTCCCGGGCTCTCCATTTGAAAATCTAGAAAGGGGGATACCACCGTGATATGGGGGAAGTTAGGGATCAGGGGCTCACTCCCCTTTTGAATATAGGTCTGTTGAGCCCCGGAAGGCCCGGCCAGGAGGAGCCAGAGGAGGACTATAGAAAAGACGGCCTTTAATGGATGGTATTGGAAATTAGCCATTTGTTTTTGCTTCTTGCCAATATATACGGGGGCCTTGACTGCTTCAGTTTCTCATAGCGGGAGGCAGAATCCGTCAATAGATAAATTCGCGGACCCGAAACCCAAAGGCGAAGAAACCCCTCTTCATCCAGGAAAAAAGGGGCGGAGTCCTTAAAATGGGAGCCAAATTCGAGATCGCCAAATCTCCCGTTGAGGGTGTATACCCTTTGCCTGGTATAAAAGCCCAGGCTTGAGAAATTTTCATAAGGCCCTTCAGTAACGATGGTTTCCCCTGGTTTCCACTCGCGGACTACTACCATGGCCAGGTTTTTTATGGATCGATGGGGCTCGAAGATCGCTATTCCCTGCTGGAGGAAGTAGAAGACGGGGATCATGGTCGCGACGAGGAGGGCGAAGGCGAGCTTCGGCTGCTTTCTCAGAAAGGTCAGCAAGGCCATGCCGGTGCCGGAGAGGAAGATTATGCTCCCCCAGATCAGGGAGGGGAGCAATGCGGTATAGGAGGGTAATGTGAAGGAACCGGTATTGGAGAGGATCCCCTCATGTATGTCCCTAGAGTAAGCGTCAAAGGCCTGGAAGAGGTTGTAAAAAGATACCCTCTCCAGTGTTCCAAAATTCATGGCGGCGGGAAGGAGGAGGACGGCCACCCCTAATAAAAAGAGCATGGTGTAAAGCATGGCCCTTCGGGAGGGATAGGCCTGGTTTTGAGAGATAAAATCGGCCCATAGCTTCCCCACGCAGAGGGCCAGGGGGGGAAAGACAGGGATGGAGTAGTATTCCAGCCTTGAGGGAGAAAAGGAGAAGAAGAGCAAAACGGCCCCTATCCAAAGGAGAACAAAGAGAGGAGCCCTTTCTTCACGTTTGGTGGGCCTCCACCTCTCTGGTAGAATTTTGGCTATTGCCAGCGGGAGGAAAGAACTCCAGGGGAATAACCAGACGGCGACCATGGCTATAAAAAGGTAGACAGGGAGGGGGGCGTAATCTATGAGGTGCCTTTTGTAAATAAACCGCAAGAGGTGTTCATTGACAAAATAAAACCATAGAAATCCCTCGTTTCTTAGGGCCACCAGGATATGCCAGGGGGCACTCACTAAAAAAAATAAGAGTATCCCCTTGAGTAATTCCATCTCCCTGATGAGCTTGAATTCCCTGGTAATCAAAATAAAGGCCCCGATGGTCAAAAAGGGAAACGCCAGGCCGATTAAACCCTTGGTCAGGACGGCCAAGGCCATCCCCAGATAAAAGAGGAGATAATAGAGCCTCTTGTGTTGGTTCCTCAGGTAGCCTCGGAGGTAAAAAAGAAAAGCGGTGGCCAGGAAAAAGGAGAACACCAGATCGGTGAGAATAATGCGGGCGAAAACAAAATATCCAAAACTGGTGGCCAGAACAAGTCCGGAAAGGAGGCCAGCCCTTTCCCCCCAGACCTCCTTCCCGATCAGGTAAGTTACGATTACCCCTCCGAGGGCTGCCAGGGCGATGGGGAAACGGGCAGCGAATTCCGAGATGCCGAAGATCAGGTAGGAGAGCGCTGTTACCCAGTATAA
>JACRGL010000150.1 GCA_016212365.1 Candidatus Methylomirabilota bacterium
CTCCGGGCTTACGGAATCGAGCCCCCCCTGGGTGCCAAGCGATAAACCTTTTTGAGAGGGCAATGCTCTTCAGGGATCGTTAGGTCTGCTGCCAAAGGAGGTGAGCCATGCGGAGGATCCTGATCGAGGAGCTCCGGCAGGTCCCTGTGGCCGAACATAAGGTAGAGATTGTGGAGCGAAAAGGCACGGGGCACCCAGACTATATCTGCGACGCCATCATGGAGCGAGTCTCTCAGGACTTAAACCGGGAGTATCTGGACCGCTTCGGGGATATCCTTCACAACAACGTCGACAAAGGGCTCTTGGTGGCCGGCCAGGTCAAGAGGGCCTTTGGTGGCGGGAAGGTGCTTAAGCCCATGAGACTCTATATAGGAGATCGGGCCACCTTTGCCCTGGGAGAGGCCAAAGTGCCGGTGAGAGAGATTGCCGTCGAGGCCGCTAAAGCCTGGATTCGGGAGAACCTCCGCTTCGTGGACCCTGAAAAACACCTGCGCATCCAGGTGGTCCTGGGCCCGGGCTCTGAGGAGCTCACCGATATCTTCCAACGGCAGGGGGGGCTGCGCGAGGCCAACGACACTTCAGCGGCAGTGGGCTATGCCCCCCTTAGTGAAACGGAGCGAATGGTGTTAGAGGCCGAGCGGTATCTCAACTCGCCAGCCTTTAAGGGCCGCTTTCCCGAATCAGGGGAGGACGTGAAGGTCATGGGCTTTCGAGAGGGCAGGTGCCTCCACCTTACTGTGGCTATGCCGCTGTTATGCCGCTATATCGAGACAGAGTCGGCTTACGTGCAGAAGAAGGCCGCCATCCTTGAGGACCTGGGTCGATGCTTTGGCTCTACCCCAGGGCTGGACGAGGTCACCTTCAGCTTAAATGCCCTGGACCGCCAGGGCCGGGGGATGGGAGGGATGTACCTCTCGCTCCTGGGGACTTCAGCGGAGGATGCCGATTCTGGTCAGGTGGGGCGGGGAAACCGGGTAAATGGGGTGATCCCTTTGAACCGCCCGGTTAGCGCCGAGGCCGCAGCGGGGAAGAACCCGGTAAGCCATGTGGGCAAGATCTACAACATCCTGGCCCACCGGATGGCAGAGGCAATTTACCTTCGGGTAAAGGGTCTCCAAGAGGTTTATGTATGGCTCCTCTCCCAGATCGGTACCCCTATTGATCAGCCGCGGATGGCCACTCAGCTTATTCTAGAGTCAGGGGTGACCTTGAATGCAATCGCCCATCAAGTCCAGGAGGTCATCGAAGAGGAGCTCAGCAACCTGGCCCAGTTCTGTCGCGACCTGGCCCTGGGTCGCTATTCCGTATGCTGAAGGGATGTAGTATTCTTAAAGGGTTATTTTAAGTATAAAAATTGACACTAGTGACAAAATTTTGCCACAGGTAGAACGGAGGAAGGAGGCCGGATGGTGAAAAGGGGGTCAATGAGGGATATCCCCGAGGTGGATCGCCCACGCGAGAAGCTGGCCAAACGGGGGCCTACAGCCCTGAGCAATACAGAGCTTTTGGCCATCATCCTTGGCTCCGGTACGAAAGGGGAAAACGTGCTGCAGGTGGCGGAGGGGCTTTTGAAGAAGTATGGCGGCAAGTCATTGCCACAAATAGACTTAGAAGAGCTCATGCAGAATAAGGGGCTTGGAAAGGCCAGGGCCTGTCAGCTCCTGGCCTGCTTTGAGCTGGGAAGGCGGCTCCTCGTGAAGCAGGAAGAGGAATTCGTTATAAGGAGCCCAGAGGATGTCTACGAGGCTACCAAGGATACACTACGGGGCGCCAAGAAGGAGCACTTCCTGGCCCTCTACCTGAACGCGAGAAACCAGCTAATCAAGAAGGAAACCATTTCCATCGGGAGCCTAAATGCCAATATCGTTCATCCTCGCGAGGTCTTCCATCCAGCGGTGGGCGAAGCGGCGGCGAGCGTAATCCTGGTTCATAACCATCCCTCAGGGGATACCGAGCCGAGCAAGGACGACATTGCCCTTACTCGGCGCCTGGTCGAGGCCGGCCGCATCATGGGCATCGAGGTGCTGGACCATATCATCGTCGGGAATAAGAAATTCAGTAGTTTAAAAGACAGGGGGATTATATAGGAGGGAATGTTTCATGCCTGAGGTAGAGATCGGAAGGGTGGAGAAATACTATAGCAAGCTGGGGGTGGCCGTCATCGAACTCAGTGAAGGGCCTCTTTGCCAGGGAGATACCATCCATATAAAGGGCTACACCACCGATTTTGAGCAGGTTGCGGAATCTTTAGAAATAGAGCACCAAAGGGTGGATAGGGTGGAGCCGGGGCAGAGGGCGGGCCTCAAGGTAATTGCCAGGGCCCGGCCTAGTGACCGGATCTATAAGGTCGTCCCTGACACGGGATAACCATTTTATATGTTAGTTATATTCTCGCTGGTCCTTTCTTTACTGGTGGGCTGCGCACCCGCCGACTTCAAGGCCGTCCGGGCAGGAATTGCCACTGGCCGCGACCAGGGCCATTACATTCCAGAGGTTCCCTTCTTCAACCAGCAGAACCTGGATTACTGCGGCCCTGCTTCACTGGCTATGGTCCTAAATTTCTGGGGGACCAGGGTGAGCCAGGAGGAGGTGGCCCGCGAGGTTTACCACCCTTCCCTCAAAGGTGCCCTCACCTTCGACCTGGCTCGCTATGCCGAGCGGCAGGGCCATCCTGTGAGGCTGCTCGAAGGTAGCCTGGAGGCAGTGAAGGCCGAGGTCATGGCCCACAGGCCTGTCCTCGTCCTTGCAAATCTGGGGTATCGGGTCTACCCTATCTATCACTATTATGTGGTGGTAGGCTTCTCCGAGGCCGAAAAGACGATGATTGCCCACGATAGCGCTAAAGGGGAGAACCTGCTGATTCCTTACCGGACATTCTCCCGGCAGTGGTCCCTGGCCGGGGCCTGGGGAATGGCGGTCCTGCCTAAGCCCTCACCCTCCCCGACCCATCCTCACGGATGGGTGCCCGCCCCTCCCATCAAGGGAGGGGAAACTACTCTGATACCCTCTCCCCATCCCTCTGTGGTTGCCTCATTCATGGGGCCACAGGGCCCGACCCGCTAAAAGCGGGTGCCCCGAGGTCGGCCCCTACTGTAGGGGCGGGGCTCTGTCCCCGCCCTGGCCCGATAAATCGGGCAACTACCGATGTGGGGGTGAGGGGAGTGGGAAAAGGAGGAGCCGCAAATGAAAATCTTTATTGACACCGCCAATGTGAAAGAGATCAAGGAGGCAGCGGAGCTTGGGATTATAGACGGGGTTACAACTAATCCATCCCTTGTGGCCAAGGAGGGCCGCAGTTTCAAAGGGCTCATTGAGGAAATCTGCCGGATAGTGGATGGCCCCATCAGTGCTGAAGCAGTGAGCCTGGAGGCCGAGGCTATAGTGACCGAGGCGAGGGAACTCGCCGCCATTCACCCCAACATTGTTGTAAAGATCCCCATGATTCCGGAGGGCCTGAAGGCGGTAAAGCGCCTGGCCGCTGAGGGTATTAAGACAAACGTTACATTGGTCTTTTCTGCCGCCCAGGCCCTGCTGGCGGCCAAGGCAGGGGCCACCTATGCAAGCCCTTTTATAGGAAGGCTTGATGATATTGGCCACGTAGGGATGGATGTGGTCCGGGATACCCTGGCTATTTATGCCAATTACCACTTTCCTACGCAGGTAATCGTGGCCAGCATCCGCCACCCCCTCCACGTAATAGAGGCTGCCCGGGCCGGGGCCCCGGTGGCCACCATTCCCCCTCCGGTCCTCAAACAGCTCCTCAAACATCCCCTTACTGACATCGGGGTGGAGAGGTTCCTGGCCGACTGGGCCAGGGTCCCCCGGGTGTAGGAGTTGCCTCATTCATGAGGCCACAGGGCCGACACGGAGGTCGGCCCCTACTGTAGGGGCGGGGCTCTGTCCCCGCCCTGGCCCGATAAATCGGGCAACTACTTTATCCCCCTTTATCCCCCTCACGGGTCGGATAAATCCGACCCCTACATTTATTTTTTATGTAGGGGCTTGATTTATCAAGCCCGTTATTTTCGGGTGTCATAAATGCCACCCCTACATGGGGGTTTGATTTATTATCGGGTTCAATGAATTGAACCCCTCCATTTCGTTCCAGAATTGTAGCGCCGTCCGCCTTAGGCGGATCCGGCGACAACGTCGCAGATAAACTGCGACGCTACAAATACCTCCGGTTTTATACCGGAGAAGTGCAACATTTCAAACCATTTTTTATTTCCTTCCTCACCTTCCAAAAAATTTTCTTTTCCCTTAATTTTTCTCTTGACAAACTAGAACAGTTTTTTATATACATTAAAGTTAAAGAGCGTTGAAAAATTCAAGAACGTCTACCCTCTTTCGCGAGTCCCTC
>JACRGL010000017.1 GCA_016212365.1 Candidatus Methylomirabilota bacterium
CGAACTCTTCGGTCACGAACGGGGGGCCTTCACAGGGGCGGTGATCACCAAGAAGGGGAAGTTCGAGTTGGCCCACGGCGGCACCATATTTTTAGACGAGATAGGAGATATGGACCTCAGCCTCCAATCCAAAATCCTTAGGGTCCTCCAAGAGGGGGAGTTTGAGAGGGTGGGAGGGGAGAAGACCATTACCTCCGACGTGCGAGTGATTGCAGCTACCAATCAAGACCTAAAGGCGGCTGTAGCCAATCGAACTTTTCGGGAGGATCTGTACTATCGGCTGAGCGTTATCCCTATTGGGTTGCCCGAGCTCAAGGACCGAGAGGAGGACATCCCCTTGCTGGCCGTCCACTTCTTGAGAAAGTTTTCTCAGGAGTTGGGGGCTGAGGCCAAGGAAATCTCCAAAGAGGCCATGAATATCTTCCTTAACTACCCATGGCCAGGGAATGTGCGGGAATTGGAGAATGTTATAGAGCGGGCGGTCCTCTTGGGTGATCACCGAAGCATCCTGCCCAGGGACCTCCCTCCCCATCTCCGCGCCCCTGAGGCCCAACCCTTAGATAAAGCCTTAAAGGAGGAAGCCACTCTAGAGGACTTGGAACACGAGTACATTGGCCGGGTCTTAGAGAAGACCAAGGGGAATCAGACCAGAGCCGCGCGGATCCTGGGGATAGATCGGAGGACTCTCTACCGAAAGGTAAAAAAATTTGCCCTCTCCAGGGGCTGACTATCCTGCGACAATTCGCCTCAGAAAGAGGCTAAAGTGTCTCAATCGCCTCTCCCCCAAGCCCTATTGCTTTGTTGGGCCTGGGGGAATCTCGCCTTTTTCTAAAAACCCGAACCTGCCTCCCCTTTAGAGCTCCGCTTCTCTAAAAGGCCCTGGCTTTAGAGGGAGAATGGGCCCCTTAACCCCAGGGGGTTTGGCCTGAGGTTTGCACCTTCCGGAGATGCGAACTATTTCCAAGAAAGGAGGGAGGCCATCTCTAAAAATCTTGGATTGGGTCAAGGATATTAACCCGTTTTAAAAGGAGGAGGGACATGGGTAAGAAGGCCTGGCTCATAGAGGAGAAGCGTTTCGCCTGGCAGGAGCCCACAGGGAAGAAGCGGGAGGTCCAGCACCGGGATGAGCCCGATCTCTTGAGGGACCTCTTCCCCTACACCGAAGTCCCGAAGATCAAGTTCGACTTTGTGGACCTCGACATAGACCCGCCTGACCAGATCTGGATCACAGACACTACCTTCCGGGATGGCCAGCAGGCACGGCCCCCCTATACGGTGAAGCAGATCGTGGATATATACGATATGCTCCACCGCCTGAGCGGCCCCAACGGGGTGATCCGCAAGTGTGAGTTCTTTGTCTATAGCGATAAGGATAGGGACGCCGTCACCAAGTGCCTGGAGAAGGGCTACGAGTATCCTAAAATTACGGGCTGGATCCGTGCCGTAGCCGCCGACTTCAAGCTGGTGAAGGACATGGGGTTAAAGGAGACCGGGATCCTCACCTCCGCCTCTGACTACCATGTGTTCCGCAAGCTGGGGAAGAGCCGGGAGAAGGCGGCCGAGGACTACCTCGCCCTGGTAAAGACTGCCCTGGATGCGGGCCTGGATTCAGTGCGCTGCCACCTGGAGGACCTCACCAGGGCCGACTTCTACGGCTTCATCGTCCCCTACACCCAGAGGCTCATGGATCTAGCCTCTGAGGCCAAAAAGCCCATCTGGATCAGGATGTGTGACACAATGGGCTACGGTATCCCCTATCCAGGGGCGGCCCTTCCAAGAAGCGTCCCCAAGCTGGTCCAGGGCCTGATCAAGGAGTGCGGGGTCCCTAAAGAGTGGCTCGAATGGCATGGCCACAATGACTTCCACAAGGTCCTGGTAAACGGGGTCACCGCCTGGCTCTACGGATGCGCCAATCTAAACTGCACGTTAATGGGCTTTGGGGAGCGCTGCGGTAACCCACCCCTGGAAGGGGCCGTAATGGAGTATATCGGCCTCACTGGAACGGCTAACGGCATGGACCCTACCGTGATCACCGAGATAGCCGATTACCTCCAGAGGGAATGCGCGATGCCTGTCCCTGCTAACTACCCCTTCGTAGGGACCAACTTCAACATCACCATGGCAGGTATCCACGCCGATGGGCTCATCAAGGACGAGGAGATCTATAACATCTTTGATACCGCAAAGGTCCTCAATCGCCCCATGGGGGTAAATGTCACCGACAAGAGCGGCGCTGCAGGGGTGGCCTTCTGGGTGAACGAGAGGCTCGGCCTCAAGGGCGATAAGAGGCTCCCCAAGGGCCATCCAGGGATCATCAAGATGGTGGAGTGGGTGGATGCCCAGTACCTGGCCAGGCGCACCACTGCTATTTCTAACGAAGAGATACTCGAGCAGGCCAGGACCCACCTGCCAGAGTATTTCAAGTAA
>JACRGL010000156.1 GCA_016212365.1 Candidatus Methylomirabilota bacterium
CCGCCCGGGTCCGCGACCTCTTTGAGCAGGGCAAGACAAACGCCCCCTGCATCATTTTCATGGCCGAGATAGACGCCGTTGGCCGCCACCGGGGGGCCGGCCTCGGTGGAGGCCATGACGAGCGGGAGCAAACCCTGAATCAGCTCTTGGTGGAAATGGATGGCTTTGAGTGTAACGATGGGGTGATACTCGTCGCCGCCACCAACCGCCCGGACGTCCTGGATCCTGCCCTCCTCAGGCCGGGCCGCTTCGACCGCCAGGTGATAGTAGCCCGGCCAGACGTGAAGGGTCGGGAGGCAATCATGCGGGTCCATACCCGGAAGATCCCTTTGGCCCCTGACGTCGACCTCTATGTCCTCGCCCGGGGCACGCCCGGTTTCTCCGGGGCGGATCTGGCCAACCTGGTCAACGAGGCCGCCCTTCTCGCTGCCCGACATAGCAAGAAATATGTGGAGATGGTAGATTTCGAGTACGCCAAGGACAAGGTCCTCATGGGGGTGGAGCGAAAAAGCCTGGTTATCAGTGAGGAGGAGCGACGGGCCACTGCCTACCATGAGGCGGGTCATGCCCTGGTGGCCAGACTCATCCCGGGCACCGATCCCATCCATAAAGTGACTATCATACCGCGGGGCCGGGCACTGGGCGTTACCCAACAGCTCCCCATGGACGAAAAACACAACTACCCCAGGGAATATCTCCTGAACGAGCTTGCTGTTCTCATGGGGGGTCGGGTGGCAGAGGAGGTGGTGCTGGGCCAGATTACTACCGGTGCCGGTAACGATATCGAGCGGGCCACGGAGCTGGCACGCAAGATGGTATGCGAGTGGGGGATGAGCGAGAAAATGGGGCCGCTCACCTTTGGGAAGCGGGAGGAGATGATCTTCCTAGGCCGAGAGATTGCCCAGCATAAGGACTACAGCGAGCAGACGGCCATAGAGATCGACGAGGAGATCCGGAGGCTGGTTACCGAGAATTACCTTCGGGCCCACAACCTTATCAGTAATCACCTAAATATCCTTCATGCCCTAGCCTTGGCCTTGCTCGAGAGGGAAGTTTTGGACGGGCCCGAGATCGAGGAAATCGTTTCGGCCTCATCCTCTCCAGCCTCAGCTGCTGCGTGAGGGGCATGCACTTCGGCTAGCGGACCGAGACGAGCGGGATGGACAAGCCAAAGATCGAGAAGGCGGTGCGGATGATCCTGGAGGCCATCGGAGAGGATCCAGATCGGGAAGGCCTCCGGGAAACCCCGGCCCGGGTCGCTGCCATGTATGAGGAGATCTTTGGGGGACTTTATCGCTCTTTAGAAGAGGATCTATACCTCTATGAGGCCCGGAATCATGACGAGATGATCATCTTGAAGGATATTCCCTTTTATTCCATCTGTGAGCATCACCTCCTGCCTTTCTTCGGAAAGGCCCACGTTGCCTATATCCCCTCCCAAGAAAAGGTCACCGGTATCAGCAAGATTGCCCGGGTGGTGGATACCGTTTCTCGACGCCCTCAGCTTCAAGAACGGCTTACGACGGAGATCGCCGAGGTCATCATGAACAGGGTCAAGCCCAAAGGGGTCCTGGTGGTCATTGAGGCGGAGCATATGTGCCTGACTATGCGAGGTATCAAGAAGCCGGGCTCTCTCTCAGTGACCTCTGCCATGAGGGGGCTCTTGCGCCAGCCGGCTACCAGGGCCGAGGCCTTTGCCCTCATCAAGGGCGTCAAATAAATGCCCTTTTAACCCCGGGCCTGAAGACCGTTTACCCTACCAGGATTTCCCCATGTCCCATAATCCCCGGATCATCCATTTGCAGAGCCTGGCCGCCGCCGCAGAAGAGATGAAGGGGCTGGGGGTCGATCTCCGGGGCATCGAGCGGATGGCGCCGAAGGCCCTTCATTTTGTGGTGAGGTTAGAGGGTGTGTCTTCAAAGGCGGCCAACATTCTAAAGCAGGAGATGCTCGCTTTAGGAGGGGACGCAGCTTTATCCCGGGGAGCGGCGGATTTCAGCCCAGGGTTAGCAGACGTCCTCCTCTTGGGCACATGGAAGCAGCTTTTTTCCCTGACCGAAAGGCTATTGGACCAGCCCTTCGGGCTCAATGATCTCTCCCGGGAGATCGAGGGGGCGTTGCGGAACTATCAATGCCCCCCCGCCCTCCTACGTTGCCGTAGACACAGCTTTGATTTGGGCCAGGGTACCTTGATCGTGGGCATCCTAAACGTGACCCCGGATTCCTTTTATGATGGTGGGAGGTATCTGGACCCAGGGGCCGCCTGTGAACACGCCCAGCGTATGGTGGAGGAGGGGGCCGATCTTATTGACATCGGGGGGGAGTCCTCCCGGCCTGGATCCCCCCCTATCCCAATAGAAGAGGAATGGTCCCGTATTGCTTCTCCCCTTAAGGCTTTAGTAAAGGGACTGAAGGTTCCCATCGTGGTGGATACTTACAAGGCCGAGGTAGCCCGGAGGGCCCTTGCCGAGGGGGCAGACCTCATCAATGACATTAGTGGCCTCCGCGTAGAATCGGACCTGGCGGAGGAGGTAGCCCGGGCAGGAGCTGGATTGGTGATCATGCATATGAAAGGGACTCCGCGGACCATGCAGGAGGACCCCCACTACGACTGCCTGTTAGGAGAAATCATTGGCTATCTCCGCAAGGCGGTGGCCCAGGCCGAGGAGGCGGGAATCGATCCTCACGGCATAATTGTTGACCCTGGCCTCGGCTTCGGTAAGCGATACGAGCACAACCTGATTCTCCTTAAGCGCCTCTCCGAGTTCAAGGTCCTGGGAAAGCCTATTCTGGTAGGGCCTTCCAGGAAATCCTTTATTGGTAAGGTCCTGGACCTCCCCGTGGAGGAGCGCCTTGAGGGTACGGCAGCGGCTGTGGCTGCTTCTATCCTCCATGGGGCCTCCTTAGTCCGGGTCCACGACGTAAAGCCCATGCGCCGGGTGGTGCGGATGGTGGATGCCATCAGCCGGGTGGAGGGCTAAAGGTGCTGGCCACCCTCTCCCAGATTCGCTGGATAGATGCCCTGGATATCCTCATTGTAGCTTTCGGCCTTTACCAGCTTCTCCTTATCTTCAAGGGGACGAGGGCAATCCCCATGCTTATGGGCCTGGTCTCCCTTTACTTGGCCGCTAAGGTCTCCCTCTGGGCCGGCCTCCTCACTGCCAACTGGATCCTTCACAACCTACTCGGGGTTTGGGTCTTATTAATCATTATCGTTTTCCAGCCCGAGTTCCGCCGGGCTTTGGCCAATTTGGGACAGCGATCCAGCTTCATCCGAGCCTTTTCTAAAGTTGAGGAGGCCCACATGATTGATGAGCTAGTGCGGGCCACAACCTCCCTGGCCTCTAAAAAGATAGGGGCCATAATGGTGCTTGAGCGGGAGACCAAGCTCTCTAACTATGTCGAATCCGGAGTTGATATAGATGCCACCCTATCCCGGAGGCTCCTGGAGTCCATCTTTTTCCCCCATTCTCCTTTACACGATGGGGCGGTAATCATCAATCAGGGTCGGGTGATAGCGGCTTCCTGCTTTCTCCCCTTGACCCTTAATCCCAGCGTGAGCAAAGACCTGGGGACTCGCCACCGGGCGGCTATCGGCCTCACTGAGGAGACGGACGCCGTGGCCATCGTAATCTCCGAGGAAACAGGCTCTATATCACTGGTAATGGACGGCCAGATCACCGGAGATCTGGATGGAGCGGCCTTGCGCCGATTGCTAGGCGATGTCCTTAAGCCGAAGCGCTTCCGGTGAAACCCTATAGAGATGCCCCTTTCCAGTATTAGGGGAGGCGGTAGTGAAATTTCAGGTCAGGGCCTGGTTTCTGGACAACCTGGGGCTGAAGCTCTTCTCCTTAGGTTTGGCCTTCCTCCTTTGGCTCATGGTGATAAACGAACAGAAGGCCGAGGAGGTTATGAACTATCCACTGAAGCTTAGGAACGTCCCTGCCGGGATGGTGATTGTTAACGATGTGACTGGCGCTCTATCGGTGAAGCTTCGGGGACCCAAGAGTCTCCTGGCAGGCCTGACACCAGATGAGATAGCCCTGGATCTGGGTTCCAGGCGGCTGAATGAAGGGGAGAACTACTTGAGTGTAAGGCCGGTGGATATCAAGGTCCCCAGGGGGATTGAGGTCTTGGGTGTCACTCCCGCTAGACTTCGCGTCGTCCTCGAAGGGGCAATAGAGAAAGGGGTAAAAGTGGTCCCACGAGTCAAGGGGGTCGTGGCCAAGGGCTACTCCCTCCGGGGGATGAGGGTGGAGCCGCCGGAGGTGAAAGTAGTAGGGGCCAGGAGCCTGGTGGCCACCTTAAATAGGGTCCATACCCTCCCCATCGATGTGGAGGGGAAGACCAGGGGCTTCCAGGAGGAGGCCAGGGTGGATCTCCCTTCCCCTCGCCTCGCCCTGAAGGAGAACCGTCCTGTTCTGGTTAGAATTGAGATAAGGGAGGCAGGTAAAAGGAGGTAAAGATGCGGCGCCTTTTCGGCACTGATGGGGTAAGGGGGGTGGCCAATGTGGAGCCCATGACCCCAGAGACAGTGGTCAAATTAGGGAGAGCGATGGCCTACGTTTGTAGAAAGGCCTTTGGTCGTGGAAAGATCGTCATCGGAAAGGATACCCGGCTCACCGGCTATATGTTAGAAGGTGCCCTCATCTCCGGGATCTGTTCCATGGGAATGGACGTCCTCCTGGTGGGGCCGCTCCCCACCCCCGGGATTGCCTTTATAACCAAGAGCCTTCGGGCTGATGCTGGGGTAGTTATCTCTGCCTCTCACAATCCCTTCGAGGACAACGGAATAAAGTTCTTCTCCGGTGAGGGCTGGAAGCTACCCGATGAGATGGAAAAAAAGATCGAAGAACTCCTCTTCTCAAGGGAACTGAAGTCCATCCGCCCTCCGGCCAAGGAGATTGGAAAGGCATATCGTATCGTAGATGCCCAAGGCCGCTATGTGGAATTTGCTAAAAATACCTTTCCCAAAGGGATGACCCTGGAGGGTTTGAAGGTGGTTATAGACTGCGCCAATGGGGCGGCCTACAAGGTGACCCCTGCCGTCCTTAAAGAGTTGGGGGCGGAGGCCGTAGCCCTTAATGTCCACCCCAACGGGGTCAATATTAACAAGGACTGCGGGTCGCTTCATCCCGAAGTCATCCAGAGGGCGGTGCTGGAGGAAAAGGCCAGTGTGGGTATCGCTCATGACGGGGACGGCGATCGGGTTATCTTCGCTGATGAGAAAGGCCGGGTGGTAGACGGTGACCAGACCATGGCCATCTGCGCCCTGGAGCTTCAAAAGGAGGGGAGGCTCCATGGGAACACCCTGGTGACTACAGTGATGAGCAATTTCGGCCTTGAGCTGGCTATGAAGGAGGCGGGGATCAAGGTAGTCAAGACGGCAGTAGGGGACCGTTACGTCCTGGAGCGGATGCTTAAACACGGCTATAACCTGGGGGGCGAGCAATCAGGGCACATAATCTTTCTGGATTATAACACTACGGGGGACGGTCTTATCACAGCCCTTCAGGTCTTGGCCATCATGAAGAAGACGGGAAAGCCTTTGTCAGAGTTGGCCTCTTGCATGACCCCCTTTCCTCAGGTCTTGGTCAATGTGAGGGTGAAGAGGAAGAGGGAGTTTTCCAGCCTTCCACGGGTGTGTGCGGCGATTGAGAGGACCGAGCGGGTTTTAAATGGGAGGGGAAGGGTCTTGGTGCGCTACTCAGGCACAGAGCCCCTGGCCCGAGTGATGGTAGAGGGGAAGGATAACAGGGAGATTGCCCATTTGGCTCAGCAGATCGCTACGGCTATCCAGAGGGAATTGGGATGAGGCCCCAGTTTGGGCATTACCGGAAGGTGACCTACCTCGAATGGCATCCTCCGACGACCTTTAAGAGGCGGAGGCGATCAAAGATCCTGGGTGTATTGGGCCTCCTATCCCTTCTCCTTTTGGCCTCCCTTTTGGTCTTTGCCTTTTTAGGAAAGGGACCCGAGAAGGGGGCTGTCCAATCTACACCACAGGTGCCAGGAGGTGGGCAAAGAGTCGATTCGATCCAGGAAAGGGTGGGACCTCAGGCCTCCTCGAAGGTAGAGCGGGATAGGGGGCCTGAGGGGGGAGATTGAAAGGTGATGGTCATCTCGATAGGGGTGGATCTGGTCTCAATAGCCCGGATGGAGGAGGCCCTGGGGCGCTGGCAGGATCGGCTCCTTGGGCGGGTATTTACCCGAGCGGAGGCAGCCTTTTGCCAGGGCCGGGCTTATCCGGCCGCCCATCTGGCCGCTCGCCTGGCAGCCAAGGAAGCAGCCTTCAAGGCCCTGGGGACCGGGTGGGGGCAGGGGGTGCGCTGGTTGGATGTGGAGGTAGCCACTGATAGAGCAGGAGGACCCCGCCTCCTCCTCCAGGGAAGGGCCGGAGAGCTAGCCCAGGGCAAAGGCATAAAAAGGACCTTCCTCAGCCTGGCCCACGAAGGCGAATACGCCCTGGCCTTTGTTGTGGCAACAGACTAAAAGGAGAGCAGTCAGCAGTCAGCAGTCAGCGGCCAGATTTTGGATAGCTGATAGCTGATAGCTGATAGCTGATAGCTATGAAAGTAGTAACGGCTCAGGAAATGAAAGAGATTGATCGGAGGGCTGCCTCCGAGTACGGCATTCCTTCATTGCTTTTGATGGAGAACGCCGGCCTTCAGGTCCTTTTAGAGATGGAGCGCCGCTTCGGGAGCCTCCGCACTCCTAAGGTCTCCCTCTTTTGTGGCAAGGGGAACAATGGGGGAGACGGCTTCGTCCTTGCCCGGCACCTCATTAATAAGGGGGTTACGGCCCAGGTTTATCTCCTAACTAAAAGGGAGGAAGTAAAAGGGGATGCCAGGACAAATCTGGAAATCCTGAAGCGGATGGGGGCTCCTCTGGTGGAGATCACCTCCACCGCCGACCTGGGACGTCATCGTGAGGAAGCAAACCGCTCAAACCTCATCGTAGACGCCATCCTTGGAACAGGGGTGGAGGGACCCGTGAAGGGCCTTCTGGCCGAGGCCATAAACATGATAAACGCCTTGGGGAAGCCGGTGGTGGCAGTGGACATCCCCTCTGGCCTCTCGGCGGATAGTGGTCAGGTGTCAGGCCCTTGTGTCAGGGCTACCCTTACAGTGACCCTGGCGTTGCCCAAAAGGAGCCTCTTTCTTTACCCTGCCTCCCGCTATGCGGGAGAGGTCCGGGTGGTGGATATTGGGATCCCGCGGCCGCTCCTCTCCGATTCCAGGCTCCTGGTGAATCTGCTGGAAGGAGGAGAGCTGGCTGGGGCTTTTCCTCAACGGGAACCCGACTCCCACAAGGGGGACTTCGGTCATGTCCTAATCCTTGCTGGCTCGGTGGGGAAGACAGGGGCCGCTGCCCTTGCGGCTACCGCGGCCTTACGGGTTGGGGCGGGCTTAGTTACCCTGGCCCTCCCGGAGAGCCTGAACGACGCTATGGAGGCAAAGCTGGACGAGGTGATGACCGAGCCCTTGCCCGAGACGGAGTCCAGGAGCGTTTCCTTCAAGGCCCTGGAGAGGGTCCTTCGCCTAATAGAGGGGAAGGCAGTCCTGGCCCTGGGCCCGGGGCTCTCCACTCACCCAAACACAGTCAAATTGGTCCAGGAGCTCGTAGGTCAGGTGAGGATCCCGATGGTTATTGATGCCGATGGAATCAACGCCCTCTGCTCGCATCTCGAGGCCCTAAAGGGGTTAGCGGTCCCCTTGGTGCTTACCCCTCATCCTGGCGAGTTCTCCCGCCTGCTTTCCATAAACAAGGAAGAGATAGTGGCCAATCGTATCGAGATTGCCCAGAAGGTGGCCATCGGCTTTGGCCTGCACCTGGTCCTCAAAGGGGCTGGGACCATCGTGGCCCATCCCGATGGGCAGGTGTATATAAACCCTACCGGAAACCCAGGGATGGCTACGGCCGGGACGGGCGACGTCCTCACCGGGGCCTTAGCCGGGCTCATAGCTCAAGGGCTCCCCATCGAGGTGGCCCTCCGCCTGGGGGTTTACCTCCATGGCCTGGCCGGGGATATAGCGGCCCGGGAGGTAGGGGAGGAGGCCATGATTGCCGGTGACATTCTGGCCTCTCTCCCCGCCGCCATTAGGGAGCTAAAGGGTAGCCGCCATCAGCGCTCAGCGCTAAGCGATTAGGTATTATTTTATGAGCGGACTTCTTCTAGATAAAATAAAAAAACAGGCGGCTGAATGCCAGAATGATCTGGTCCGGATCAGGAGGGAGATCCACCAGCACCCAGAACTCGGCTTTGAGGAGCACAAGACCTCGGCTTTGGTGGCCGATGTTCTGGCTTCTCTGGGCCTGAAGGTCCAGCGCGGGGTGGGCGGGACCGGGGTAGTGGGGTTACTGGATGGCCAAGAGGGTAGGGTCATCGCGCTCCGCGCCGATATGGATGCCCTGCCCATCCAGGAGCAGAGCGAGAAACCCTACAAATCCCGGATCCCGGGCCGGATGCATGCCTGCGGCCATGACGCCAACACCGCCATGGTCCTGGGCGCTGCCATGGTCCTGGCCCCTTTGAGGGAACGTTTATCTGGCTCGGTAAAGTTCATTTTTCAGCCCTGCGAGGAGCAGGGCCCCGGGGGTGCCCAGGCCATGATCCAGGCCAGTGCCCTGGAGGACCCACCAGTAGAGGCCATCATTGGGATTCACACCTTCCCCTTGCTCCCTGCTGGTGTAATCGGCACCCGGCCAGGGGCCGTGATGGCGGCCGTTGACAATTTCCGGATTACAATTCTGGGGGAGGGGGGTCATGGGGCTTCCCCACACCTCTCGCGAGATGCCATTGTAGCTGCTGCCTCTGCCATCCTCTCTTTGCAAACAGTGGTCAGCCGCCGGGTAAACCCCCTGGATCCAGCAGTAGTCTCCATCGGGACTATCGAGGGCGGCAGCCGACCAAATATCATTGCCGATGAGGTGCGGATGACGGGGACAGTGCGGACCCTGGACGAAGGCCTCAGAAAGGAGATGCCCCGCCTCATCAAGGAGGTCCTTCAAGGGGTAGCCCAGGCCCACGGAGTGCGCTACCGCCTTGAATATGAGGAGGGTTATCCAGTGGTAAGAAACGACCCTGCCATGGCCCGGCTCTGTCTTGAAGCGGCGGCGGAAGTCCTGGGATCAGAACGAGCAGTGACCCTGGAGCAGCCTACCATGGGGGGCGAGGACTTTGCCTATTATCTGGAAAGGATTCCGGGCTGTTTCCTCCGGATGGGTATTAGAGACGAGGAGAAAGGGATTATTTATCCCCTTCACCACCCCAAATTCGACATTGATGAGGAGGTGCTCTCATTGGGGGCGGCCACCTTGGCCTACACGGCGGTAAAGATTTTGAACAGAGCACGGGGGTAAGGGATGCTGATTGAAAAGGCCTATGAGTATACATCCATTTCTAAAAGTCCCAGGGAAACCACCCGGCTGGGAAGGGCCCTGGGGTCCCTCCTCCAGGCCGGCGATGTGGTCTGCCTCATTGGGGACCTGGGCTCGGGCAAGACTTGCCTGGCTCAGGGTATCGCTCAGGGCCTGGAGATTGATCCCTCCCAGGGTGTCACCAGCCCCACCTTTACCCTAATCCACGAATTTTTAGGCCGCCTTCCTCTCTATCACTTCGATCTCTACCGCTTAGGAGGTCCAGAGGAGCTATGGGACCTGGGCCCAGAGGAGTACTTCTACGGACAGGGGGTGACCGTCATCGAGTGGGCCGAGAAGGCGCGAGGGATCGTACCCGGGGAGCGGCTGGATATTGAGTTAAAGCGACTCGGCGAGAAGGAGCGTGAGATCAAATTGGTCCCCCACGGCCCCCGGTTCCAAGCCTTGTTAGGAGAAATCCTTGAGAACCCCCTCATCAGGCGGCATAAAAAGGTCTAGATTATATCCTCCAGCTCACGAAGACGTCCATGGTCCTCCCAGTAGCGGGGATCCGGACGAATCCCTCTCGCCTGCCGAACTCCACGCAGTCCCGGAGGAGCTCCACGTCAAGCTTGCAGTACTCTACGACCCTGCGTCTGAGGGCGGGGTCTCCGGACCTCCACCACCTGATGGCATCAAGACCAGTACCGCTTTTAGCCCTGCCCAGGGTAGCCCAGGCAAGGTCCTGAAGGCTCACCCGGTGACCCAGCCGACGTTTTAGGTCAACTAGGACATCGAAGCTCTTAGGATAGAGCCCCTTCACTGGGGCATAGGCCGAGAGGATCTGAAAGTCGAACCTCTCGCCGTTAAAGGTAACAATTCGCTTATGGGAGGCCAGCTCGGAGACAAGGCTTGAGGCCTCCTCCTCATACCACTCCCTGAAACCCGAGGGAGCATCCCAGGTCACGGCTACTGCGAGACCAAATCCCGGGATGTTGTTCCAGCCACCTGGGACCTCTTCAGCCCAGCGCTGGGTCTCCGTGTCGAGGTAGATCTCGCCTACAGGGTGTGCCACCGCCTCTCCTGAAAATAAAAAATCTTTATAAGATTTTTGTATGAATTTTTCAACATTCAGGGGCCCCTATGTTCTCTTGCCTTTCCCCGGCCAGTGTGCTAATTTTGAGGTGTTCCAGGACTTTTGCCCGGAATGGGGCGTAGGCCTCACCGAGGAACTCACCGGTGCTCATTTTAGCCATCGAGACTTCCACTTTACAGGGGAGTGTGGCCCTGATGAGAGATACAGGGCTTATCTCCGAGTATACCTTAAACATCGAGGCCACTCACTCGGAGAGGCTCCTTCCCTCCATCCACCGCCTCCTCTCGGATGCAGGCCTGAAGATAGGGGACCCGGACGGAATCGCGGTAGCCCTGGGCCCTGGTTCTTTCACCGGCCTCAGGATCGGCCTCAGCACCGCAAAGGGCCTGGCCTTGGCCTCCGGGAAGCCGGTGGTGGGCGTTCCAACCCTGGAGGCCATGGCCTGGAACCTGCCCTTCTGTCCCTACTGGATCTGCCCCATCCTGGATGCCCGGAAAAAGGAGGTCTATTGTGCCATTTACCGATTTCACCAGGATAAGCTCGAGACCATAATGGGGGCCCGGTCCCTCTCCCCCCAGGCCCTCCTTTCCCTCATCCGGGAGCCGACCGTCTTCCTGGGCGACGGCCTGGTGCCTTACGGATGCCTCCTGAAGGAGGGGTTAGGGGATAACGCCCTCTTCGCCCCTTTGTCCAAGCAGGGGCCCAGTGCTGCTAACGTGGCAGAGCTTGGGCTTTGGAAGCTGGGCCGGGGGGAGGTGGTTGACCCGGCCTCCCTGGTCCCCATCTATATTCGGCCCTCAGAAGCCGAGCTCAAGCTGGGCCTTAGGGATAAAGGGGGCTAAGATGGAGGAGGAAGAACTTAAATTAAATATTGGGGCCATGGGATCGGAGGATCTGCCCCACGTCCTGGCCATCGAGGCGACTTCCTTCTCACTCCCCTGGACGCGGGAGATGTTCGAAGGTGAGTTGGGACTCAGGGCCATCTCCCGGAACCTGGTGGCCAAAGTCCCCTGTTCCCCTTCCGGAAAGGGGACATCTCCGGAATTGGAGGTGGCAGGGTATATCTGCACCTGGCTCCTTGAGCAGGAACTCCATATAAACAACCTGGCCGTGGCCTCTGGGTTTCGCCGAAAGGGGGTGGGCCGCCAGCTACTCCGGGCAGCGCTGGAAATGGCCCGGAGGGAGGGGGTTCGTTCCGCTGTCTTGGAAGTCCGGGCTTCCAATCTTGCCGCCCAGAGGCTTTATCAGAGCTTTGGCTTCCGAGTAGCAGGGGTAAGAAGGAATTATTACTCCCGGCCTCGCGAGGACGCATTGATAATGCGGTTAGATTTTTCTTGACAATCCCTGTTTAAGAATAACTTGAAGAGACTCCATTACACTGCCAGATACTTCCTGACGATCTCCTCATTCTGACATATGGTCTCCATACCTCCTTCGTATTGAATAAGCCCTTTCTCCATGATATACCCCCGGTCGGCTATCCTTCGGCAAAGCTTTAGGTTTTGGTCAGCCAACAAAATCGTAGCCCCCGCCCCTCTTATTTGTCGGAATACCTCTATCAAGTTCTTGACCACTAATGGAGCGAGCCCCTCGAAGGGCTCGTCAAGGAGCAGCAACTCCGGATTTTTCATTAAAGCTCGACCAATCGCTAACATCTTTTGTTCGCCACCGCTTAGACAATTTCCCTTGTGAGACCGTAAACCTTTCAGGACCGGGAAGAGTTCATACACCCTTTCTATTGTCCATCGTTCACCGTTCTTTCTGGCCATTCGCCCGGCTATCTCTAAATTCTCCTCGGCCGTTAAATCAGGGAATATCCGCTTTTCCCGCCCTCTTAAACATAAAAAATAGTTTACTGCACTCCTAAAGTCAAGACACATTTTAAGCCTTTTACCGCAACTTTCAACACAAAACTGGATCTAATTGATATTATTGGTTTTTGGCCAGGGCTTTTACCACCCCTGTTCTCCGAAATCAATTTTCGATGGACTTTAAAGCCGTGGTGTGATAATTTTCCAAAAACTGATAAGGAGGTAAGTTCATGATTGACAAGGAGCTCCTCGATATCCTGGCCTGCCCGGCCTGTAAAAGTGAGGTTACCTTAGACGAGGCAGACCAGCGCATTGTCTGTAGCGGCTGTGGCAGGCGCTATCCCATCCGGGATGGTATACCGGTAATGCTTATAGACGAAGCAGAGATGCCGGAGGCGTAGTTTTTCGAGCCCGCCTAAGGCGGGCAACTACCCTTCAGACCCGGACCACGGACATCGGACAAAACCAGACCCCAGACCTCAGACATCAGACCACGGACATCGGACTTTGGACTACGGACCATGTTTAAGGGCATAAAGCGTATCCTGGTAATTAAGCTCAAGCACATCGGGGACGTATTCTTAACCACCCCTGCAATTCGTGCCCTCAAGGAGAACCTCCCGGATAG
>JACRGL010000155.1 GCA_016212365.1 Candidatus Methylomirabilota bacterium
CCTGCCAGAAGTGCCATCTTGATGCTATCCAGGGGGAGGGGGAGGCCCGGAAGGATCGCTGTTTCAATTGCCATAACCAGCCAGAGAAGCTCGCCAAGTATGAGGACACCCTCTTTATCCACGAGAATCATATCACAAAGCATTATGTGGCTTGCAATCGTTGCCACGACGAGATCAAACACGCCATCCGCACCCCCACCGAGCCCTTGAGGCTTGATTGCAATATTTGCCACGAGGCCAAACATGAAGGGCAGAAAGCCATGTTCGTGGGGATAGGAGGAAAAGGTTCGCCTGCCATCCCTAGCCACATGTTCGAGGCCAAGGTGGACTGTGTGGCCTGCCACATCGTGCCCAAGGAGCTAGGGGCCAAGGCCCGCTTTGGGGGACAAACCTTTCGGGCTTCAGAGGCTGCGTGCGTAAGCTGTCATGGACACAAATACAGCGGGATGCTTCAGCAATGGAAATTGACCCTGGATACTATGGTGAGGGAGCTCCAACCCAAGGCGATTATGGCATTAAAGGCCCTTAATGACAACCCCCGGACCCACTCCAACTATCGGGACGCCTTCAAGCTCTATCAGGACGCCCGTTTTAATATGGACTTCGTGGCCGAAGGTAAGGGGGTCCATAATGTATTTTATGCTGCCGACCTCCTCCTGGTGGCCAACAAGAATCTGGATCAAGCCATAAGGCTCTTCGGTCAGGCCCCGCCCCCCCTTCCCAAAGAGGATCTACTCCGGGGCGGCTACTGCGCTACCTTGTGCCATGATCGAGTAGGGGTGAAGGTCCCGAAGGAGGTAAGCTTCGAAAAGGTTAGAATCCCTCACGAGAGGCACTTCAGGGAGTTGGGTGCCGTTTGCACCGACTGTCACTCCTCGGAGAAACACAAGGCCGTCACGGCTAATAAGGCGAGTTGTCAATCCTGCCACCATAGCGTTAAAAATGAGCGTTGCGGAAGATGCCATAGTCTTCAGGGCTCCCTTTACGCGGGCACAGTCAAGACCGCCCTTTCAGTGGAAAAGGCCCCCAATGTCATGGCGGGGAAGGTGGGATGCGTGGGGTGTCACAACCTCTCCACCAAGCACTCCCTGGCCTCCGTCTCAGAGCAATGCGTGAGGTGCCATGACAAGGCCTACTCTGAGATATTGAGCGGCTGGCAAGCTGGCCTTAAAGGGGCACTGGAAAAGGCGAAAGCGTCGCTCGACCGGGCCGGGACCGAGCTGGCAGCTGCTCGGAAGGTAAAGCGGGATGTGAGAGAGGCCGAGTTCCTCCTGAGTGGCGTCCAAAAGGATTACGAGCTGGTCTTGATGGGTAAGGGCCTTCACAACCCGGAACTGGCCGAGGTCCTCCTTGGTAAGGTTAAAGAGTCCGCCGATAAGCTCACCACCCTCCTCTCTAAGAGGTAGAGCCTACACGGGTCATCCCAGGAGTTGTTACCCATACCCGAATTTATGCGGCCTCGGAAGCGACAAAGCCTGATACCGGAGGTCCCCTTGTTTTAAATTTCACATTTTCCTTGACAGGTTTTGAGGGGGTGTGGTAATAGATTAGTGCTTTAGGCAGGGTAAAAAGGTTGGGCCCTGTCGGGCAATTTGATTTCCATAGGATCCCCTTAATGCCCTAATCAGGGCTTTTTTGTTGTCCTCAGCTTTTTCTAAGGAGAGACCTTTCTCCTAGATTCGCAGGAGAAGCGGGCGATGGCTGCCGATTATGCCTATGTGGGTCTTTTCCTTTTGGTAGGTATCCTCTTCGTTGTCTTTACCATCGAGGTCTTATCCCGCCTCCTCCGACCTTCAAGACCTAATCCCGAGAAGCTCTCCACCTACGAGTGTGGAGAGCGGCCCATCGGTGGTTCTTGGATCCAGTTCCACGTCCGCTATTACCTCTATGCCCTGGTTTATATAGTCTTTGCGGTGGAGACTGTCTTCCTCTTCCCCTGGGCGGTGGCCTTCCATAGGCTGGGCTTCTTCGCTTTTATTGAGATGATGATCTTCATCGCCATTCTCCTGGTGGGCCTGGCCTATGCCTGGAAGAAGGGGGCCCTGGAATGGGTCTGATAGAGAACCGTTTCCCATCCAATGTCTTTATTACCTCTTTGGACTGGCTCTTTAACTGGGCTCGGAAGTCTTCCCCTTGGCCTATGACTTTTGGTCTGGCCTGCTGCGCTATCGAGATGATGTGCACGGGGGCCCCCCGCTTTGACATTGACCGATTTGGGGCTGGGGTATTCCGCCCATCCCCCCGTCAGTCGGACGTGATGATTGTGGCGGGCACTGTCACCGAGAAGATGGGCACCCGGATCAAGCTCCTCTATGAGCAGATGCCTGATCCTAAGTGGGTGATCGCCATGGGGGCCTGTGCCATCTCTGGTGGGCCATTCTACTACGATGCCTACCATGTAGTTAAAGGGGTCGACCTCATTATACCGGTGGACGTATACGTGCCCGGCTGTCCGCCCCGGCCCGAGGCCCTCCTCTATGGTCTCATGAAGCTCCAGGAAAA
>JACRGL010000152.1 GCA_016212365.1 Candidatus Methylomirabilota bacterium
CAATGCCGCACCCCCTTTTCAGGCCCCAACCATAGAGACCCATGCTCTCTCTGCAAATTCGGTTTCACAATTAGCACACCCACCTTGCCCTGTCAATCCCAATTTGAGCAAGGAATTCCGGGCATTCACCCCATGCATGATAACGCACCTTTATCACTCGAAGAAATACCATTTTGACCTTAATAGGTTCTATTCTCAAGCGGAGATCGAGACTTACGTTGAGCAGCTCCGGAGGGAGAGAATAGAATGCTTGGAAGGATTCCCCAATTTGGCGAGGGCCGTAGTCAGGGCCGTAAAACGGTAAGACCTTCTTCAGTGGTCATCCCGGTTGAGTTGCCCGAGAGCAGGCCTCGCCGAAGAGCTTGGCAAAAGCCAGCATGAGATAGAAGGAGATGAAGAGCCACAGGGGAAGGCCTAAATAGGGGATGGCGAGGAGGAGGCCGGTTATGAGGAGGCAGAGGAGGCAGAGGAGGAAGGCAGCAACATAGTCCCCTAAATTTTTATTAATCTGGGTCCAGAGGGTCTGGGGCTGGAAGGCTGCCTCGATTCGGCCCACCAAAGCATAACGGGCTAGTCCCATGGGGAGGAAGAACCCCACTGTTAACCCCCCCAGCATTCCTATGATTATTACAACTAAGCCTATCCACATGAGTGTCCCCCCTTTCACTAGAAGCCCTAGGCCCATGGCCACCATTAAAAGGGGTACAATCCCATAGCCTAACTCGATGAGGAGGATAATTGTCCCTGCCAATAGGAGATCGGCCCAGCCTTCCCATGGTGGCAAAGGGGGGTCTTCCCTCTGGAGGAAGGCCCGGAAGATCCGAAAGGCATAACCCCAGGCCAGGAGATTGACCACCGGGAGAAGGTTTAATACCCCCCCTATGAGAGCCCTTTTTCTTGCCCCGGGTTCCTGTAAGGGAAAGCGGAGGGCCTCTTTAAGGTTTAACACCGATCAACTCCCTCTTTGGCCTTCCCTATTAGCATCATGGAACGGGGATGTTTCACGTGAAACCCTCCATTCTATACCCTGACTACCTCCCGCAGATCAATTCATAGATCCGCTCCAATTCTGCATCAGAGTAGAATTCGATTTCCAATTTGCCCTTCTTTCCCCGGCGGAGAATTCGCACCCGCGTCCCTAGAGCCCTGCTCAGCTCCTCTGCCAAGGCCCGAAGCTGGGGATTTCCCCGCGGGATAGGCCGGATCGTTGTCCCTTTAGCCTTCTTTAGACGGCGGACCAGATCCTCGGCTGCCCTTACAGAGAGGCCCTGGGAAAGGATCCGTTCCCGGGCCTTGATTTGCTGGCTGACCCCCTCCAGGCTCAGGAGGGCACGGGCGTGACCGGGGGAAAGGGTACCAGCGGCAACATCACCTTTGATCTCCTCGGGGAGGCGGAGGAGACGCAGGGTATTAGCCACCGATGCCCGATCCCGGCCTACCCGATGAGCAATCTCCTCCTGGGTAAGGCTAAACTCTTCAGTGAGCTTGCGATAGACCTCTGCCTCCTCCAATGGATTCAGGTCCTCCCGCTGCAGATTTTCAACGAGGGCTAGCTCCAGCATCGCAGGCCCGGAAGCCTCTTTGACCAAAGCCGGTACAGCCTTTAAGCCTGCCATGGTCGCCGCACGCCAGCGCCGCTCACCGGCGATTAATTCATAGCCTGAGCCTGCTCGCCGAAGGATTACCGGGGCCAGGACTCCGTGGGCCTTAATGGAGGTCGCCAGCTCCCCTAGCTTCTCCTCTTGGAAGCGCTTTCGCGGCTGATACCTATTGGGGCGGATCTCTTCCAAGGGGATCTCTACAATCCCTTGGACCTGTCCTTCTTCAGCTTCGGGGATGAGGGCCCCCAGACCCTTGCCCAGCGCCTTTCTGGTCATTTGCGATCACTTCCCTTGCTAGCCGGAGATAAGCCTCCGCGCCTGTGGATTTTATGTCATAAAGGAGGGCGGGCTTCCCAAAGCTCGGGGCCTCAGAAAGTCGCACGTTCCTTGGTATAACTGTCTGGAAGACCTGGTCCCGAAAGTGGGCACGGATATCGGCGATGACCTGGTGGGAGAGATTGATCCGGGGATCATGCATGGTAAGGAGGATGCCCTCCAGCCCCAGGTCAGGGTTTAGGGTGCGCCTGACCCGCTGGAGGGCCCGCATCAATTGGGCGAGACCCTCCAGGGCGTAGTATTCACATTGGAGAGGAATGAGCACCGAATGGGCAGCCACCAGGGCATTAATGGTGAGGAGCCCCAGGGAAGGGGGGCAGTCAATCAAAACGTATTGATAGTCCTTGGCAATCTCGGCCAGGCAGGCTTTCAGCCGTGCCTCTCTACTGGCGGCCGAGACCAGCTCTACCTCAGCCCCTATAAGCTCCAGATTTGCAGGGATCAAATCCAGGTATGGTAGGCTGGTAGATAGCAAGGCCTCCTTTGGCTCGATGCCTCCCAAGAGAAGATGATAGATATGGGGATAAACCCGCTCCTTTGCAACCCCCAAACCACTGGTAGAATTTCCCTGGGGATCCAGGTCCACCAAGAGAGTCCGGCGTTCGGCGGCCGCCAAAGATGCCGCCAAGTTAACAGCAGTGGTGGTCTTGCCTACCCCCCCCTTCTGGTTGGCAATGGCAATGATCCTTTCCAAGGCTTCCTCTTTCTTGGGCGAAGGATAGCACAACCCCCCTCCCAAGAAAAGGGGAAAATGCTAGGCCGATTCCCGAGAGGTTATTGTCAAACCCTTTCCACAATCACCAGCCGGCGATGGGGGAGGCCTCCAGGAAAGGTCACCGGAAGGACCCCCTTGATCCTCCCCCCCTTAGCTCCCAGCTCCGGTCGGGCCTCCTCCGCCCCCCTTTCCGCCTCTGCCCCCTTTGGGACCACCAAGAGGCCGCCTTGGCGTAGGAAGGGGAGGCAAGATACGGCTAAGGGGGTGAGATGGGCTACAGCCCGAGCTAGGACTACGTCGTAGGATCCCTGGTGGCCCTCCTCCAGGGCTAAGGCCTCCGCCCGTCCCCAAATGCACTTAACGTCTGATAGGCCTAGAAGGCGGCAGGTGTGCCTTAGGAAGGAGACCTTCTTGCGGGAGGCCTCAAGGAGGGTGAGATCGAGGAAGGAAAGGCAGATCTTCAAAGGAAGGCCAGGAAAGCCCGCCCCCGTCCCTACATCTAATACCCGGAGTCCGGGTCGGGGCAGAAAGGCTTTATAACAGGCGAGGGAGTCGAGAAAGCCCTTTGTGATTATGTCCTCCTTGGTGCGGAAGCCCGTGATATTGGTCCGGGCGTTCCAGCGCAGGATTTCTGTCATGTATATGCGGAAGGCCTCTATCTCTCGGGGGCCCAATTCCAGGCCCAGGGCCTGGGCTCCTTCCTTAAATAGTTTTAAACTCTCGGCCATGGCCACCCAATAGGGTCTATCATTTCCCGATGCAAAAGCGTGAGAAGATTTCCTTAAGGACATCCTCTGAGGCCGTCTCGCCCAGGATCTCACCCAAGGTCTCCAGAGCGACCTTTAAATCCAAAGCCAAAAACTCTCCGGACATCCCCGCCTTCAGAGACTCCCGGGCCAGCCCTATAGCGCCCAAGGCACGGGCCAGGGCCTCCTGATGGCGAAGGTTAGCCACTACAGCCCCTTCCTCTAAGGGCACCCTTCCATTGAGGGCCTGCTCCACCATGGCATCGCGCACCTTATCCAGGCCGTAGCCCGTCTTGGCCGAAGCAATGAGGATGGGCCCCTGTCCTAGCCTTTCCCGAATCTGCTCTGGCTGCAGCGCAAGACCAAGGTCCGCCTTATTGATCACTACCACCCACCGGCGGCGCCGGGCCTCCTCTAAGAGGGCCTCATCCTCGACGGTTAGGGCCTGACTCCCATCTAAGATCAGCAAGAGGAGCTCGGCTCCCTCTAGGGACCGACGGCTCCGCCTTAACCCTTCCGCTTCCACCGGGTCCAGTCCTTCCGCTTTGCGGCGCATGCCTGCAGTGTCTACTAGACGAAAGGGGATTCCCCCCAGGCTGATATAGCCCTCTATAGGATCCCGGGTCGTTCCGGGGTAAGGGGAAACGATGGCCCGGTCCTCCCCTAGGAGGGCGTTTAGGAGGCTGGATTTCCCCACATTAGGCCTGCCAATGATGGCCACCCTAACGCCTTCATAGTAAATACGGCCATCCTGGGCTGTGCGGAGGAGGTCCTCAATCCTGGCCCCCAGAGCCTCTAGCCTTTCCTCCCAGTGTGCCTCTGTCAAGACCTCTAGTTCCTCTTCTGGAAAGTCCACTCCCGCTTCAACCACGGCCAGGAGGCTGCATAACTCCTCTTTTAAGGCCCGAACCTCCCGTGAGAGGGCTCCTTCCAGATTCCTGAAGGCCAGCTGTAGGCTCCGCTCCGTCCGAGCACGGATGATCTCAGCCACGGCCTCCGCCTGGGCCAGGTCAATCCTTCCGTGCAGGAAGGCACGCAGGGTGAATTCTCCAGGCTCAGCCAGACGCGCCCCTGCCTGAAGGGCCAATACCAGGGTTCGGCGCAAGGGCACTACCCCCCCATGGCAGCTAATTTCCACCACGTCTTCGGTAGTGTAGGAGCGGGGGGTGCGCATCAGGGAGAGGAGGGCCTCGTCTACCTTCTCCCCGCTGAGGGGGTCCACCACGAACCCGTGGTGGATAGTGTGGGAATGGAAATCCTGTAGGCTCTTGCAGGAGGTAGGGGCAAAGATCTTTTCGGCAATGACCAAGGCGCTTGGACCGCTCAGGCGAACAATCCCGATCCCCCCCTCCCCCAAGGGGGTGGAAATGGCAGCGATAGTGTCCTCGCGCAAAAGGCTAGACATGGATTCAGCATTGACCCTTTTCAGGTCCACCTGTCGGAGGCTCGACCGGGGAGATGATCACCTTCCGGAAGTAACCGACCCCTTCACTCCACGTTCGGACCTTTCCTTCTCCTTGAAGGGCCAGATGCACGATCCGCCGGTCATGGGGACTCAAGGGGGCAATGGTAACCGCCCCTTGGCTAGCCTTGACCTTCTCTGCTAGTCTGGCAGCCAACGCCTGGAGCTCTTCCCGGCGGCGGCGGCGATAATCCTCCACATCAACCGCCACCCGCCCTCGCCTCACCGCCGGTGGGTTGAAGATACGGTTGACCATATATTGAATGGCATCTAGAGTCCTCCCTCGACGCCCGATGAGTAGCGCTCCCTCAGGGCTCTTGACCCGAAGAAGGAGGTGGCGATCCTCCCACCCGGCTGTGATCTCGACCGCCATGCCCATTCTTTTCAGGATCTCTACTAGAATCTTCCGGGCCTCCCCTAGGTCCTTGTCCTCCTCCCGAACCGAAACCCGCACCCGTGCGGATCGAGCCCCCACAAATCCCAAAAACCCAGAGTTGCCGTGAGAAAGGACCTCTACCGCGGCCTCCTCTCGCGACACGCCCAGCTCCGTTAAGGCCCTCTCCAGGGCCTCCTCCACCGTCTTTCCCTCTGCTTCGACCGTGCGCATCCTAGCCCCTCCTACCCCGTCTTGAGGGCCACCCTCTTATTTATCCAGTATTGCTGGCCGATTCCTAGCACGTTATTAACCAACCAATAAAGAACCAACCCCGAGGGGAAATTTAGAAACATGAATGTGAAAATAATGGGCATCAAGAGCATCATCTGGGCCTGTCTGGGGTCCCCTGCTGTAGGGGTCATTTTTTGCTGGACGAACATGGACACCCCCATCAGGATTGGGAGGATATAGTAGGGGTCCTTGGCCGAGAGATCCCGGATCCAAAAAACAAAGGGGGCGCGCCAGAGCTCTACCGCGCTGCTTAGGGCATTATAAAGGGCGATGAAGATAGGGATCTGTAGAACCAGGGGGAGGCACCCCCCAAAAGGATTCACGTTGTGGCGCCTGTAAAGCTCCATTGTCTCTTGGTTCAGCTTCTGAGGGTTATTCCTGTACTTTTCGCGAAGGGCCGCGATCTTGGGCTGCAGGGTCTGCATCTCCTGCATGGACTTGAGGCTCTTGTGGGTAAGGGGGTGGAAGAGGACTTTAATGAAGACGGTGAGGACTATGATGGCCAAACCATAGTTTCTCGTATATCTATAAAGGAATTTTAGAATATAAAGGGCGGGGCGGGCCAGGAAATCAAACCAGCCCAAGTCCACCAGCTGCTCCAAGTTTTGTCCTATCCCCTGCAGGCGATCCAGCTCCTTTGGTCCAGCGTAAATTAAAAACTCCTCAAAAGATTCCTCGGCACGCCCGAGCTGCCGGAGTCTCCCCGCAAGCCCTGCGCTGGGTTGCCCTCTCTGATCCTTGCTCACGAAGGCACTGGCCCCCTGGCCTTGAGGAATAAGGACAGCGGCGAAGTAGTTGTCGTGAATGGCCGTCCAGGCAACGGTGCCGCCATGAGTGACGGTTCCCTGGATTTTCTCTAAATCATCGGTTATCCTCTTATCGTCAGCCCAAGTGGTAAGCCCTTTGGGGGTGGCGGCCTTTTCATCCTGACTGTGCCGAAACCCCGATCCCCATACCAGTCTGGGCGTCGTGGTCCGTTCTTCAGCCCCCAGATTCCTCACCTCGAGGCGAACCGTTGCCCGATAGTCGCCCTGATAGAAGACCATAGATTTCTTTATCTTAAGCCCTGAGGGGGTTATGTAGGTAAAGGCCACCGTCCCCTTCTCCCCTGGCGATACCAGGCGAAGACCCTCGCCCTCGACGATGTAAAGCTCACTTGCCTCCCCTTCCTCTTCTGCCCAGGATCTAAGGGGATATAGTGGAGTCCCTGGGGCCACCAAATCCACCGGCCGGCCGTCGGGCCCAATATAATTTTTGAGTTGCCAGCTTTTCACGGTTCCGCCCCGGCTGCTTAAGGTCACCATTACCAAATCAGTCTCCACCAATAGCTCCCGTTCCTTTAGGCCGAGGCGGGCAGTGGGGAGAAAGCCTCTCGGGGGAGGCCGCAATCCAGTTTTTTTGAGGCGGGGCGGGCCAGTCTTTTCCTCCCTAGGAAGCGGAACCCCCCTTTTGCTGGGCGCAGGAGGCTGTTCAGTCCCGCCAAAGAAGTAAAGGTAGCCTGCGTAAATGAGAATCATCAAAAGGGTAGCAATTATGGTGCGGCGGTCCATGGAATTCCTTAAGAAATTATTTCTGTCTCAGGCACTGCGAGAGCGCTATACTAAGTTACAGGATCGTAGCCACCCGACCCCCATGGGTGGCAGCGGAACAGCCGCCCAAGGGCCAGCCACAGCCCACGCCCCAAGCCGTGTTTCACAACGGCCTGCCTGGTGTATTCAGAGCAGCTGGGATAAAAGCGACATCTGGGAGGCAGGTAGGGGGAAACAAGCCTTTGGTAAGCGACAATTAGACAGATGACCGCTTCACGGAGACAGCCTCGGCATCTCATGAGTCAATCAAAACGGGCTGGTTTTGCCATCAGCCTGCCTCGGCGAAAGAGATCAAGGAGCAAAGCCTCGACGTCTTGGCGCTTCAAATAAGAAAAATCCTTTTTTACCAGGAGCATGAGGCCTGCGCCCTCCCTGAGGGCCTCTCTGTAGGGCCGAAAGGCTTCTCGCAAGAGCCTCTTCATCCGATTCCTAACGACTGCCTTTCCCAGTTTCTTGCTGATGGCTATCCCAAGCCCTCTTTTTTTGGTTGACGTGGGGTAGACATAAAGAATAAAATAGCCTGAAAAAAGTTTTCTCCCTCGATGGGGGGTCTTGTCGGCTTCGGCCCCCCCTCGAATCCTCTGATATTTTGTAAATGGAGGGCTCATATTGTATGCCGGGGGGTGCGGCGATGAAGCTCATACAGCAAGCCGCTTTCTGTCCTTGGCCCTCCTTCTATTAATGATCTTTCTCCCGCTGGGGGTGCTCATTCGGACCATAAAACCGTGGGTTCGCTTCCTTTTGCTGCGGTTTGGTTGATAGGTTCGTTTCAATTTCTTTCCCCCTTGAAGATTAAAAACTTAAAAAACCGCCAGTTGTGGCAACCAAATATAGCCTTTGCCTCGATTCCTGTCAAGGGTTAAGTGGTTCTGGTTTGTCTCGAGTCCTCATAAATTGGAGGGTCTGGTTGTCATAAGGCCGGGGGTCGCCCAATTAAAATCAAGGGTTTCTTGGGGTTTTCCATAATTGTGGAAAAGCGTGTGGGTATCTGGGGTTGGGTTCTGTTAAAAAGATGGGGATATCGGCCGGTTTTTTGTGGGGTTGGGTTTATTAAAACAATACCCCCATTTTTTACCCAGGCTTTGGTTGTAGGAACCCTTATAAATGCTCTGTTTTATCTTTTGTTCCACATATTCAGCTTACTATAACTACTACTAAAAACATAAAATACAAATAATGTAGTTAAAGGAGGATTTAAATGCGCTTCCAAATTTCACGAGAGACCTTCTTAAGTGGACTTTCACCTGTTCAAGGAGTGGCAGAAACCAAAAAAACCCTCCCAATCCTATCCCACTTACTGATAGAAACCAACCCCC
>JACRGL010000153.1 GCA_016212365.1 Candidatus Methylomirabilota bacterium
CCAAGTCCTCGACCTCGGGAGTAGAATCAAGTTTTTCAAACCCTTTGACGAGATTAAGGACCACTCTCTGTAGTTTTTTATCCCTTATCCGCCTAAGCTCATCGAGAACCAGCTCAGATATAAAGATGTCAAACTCCTTCAGCTTCTTCCAGAATTCCCTTGTGAGGGCTTGCCTTTCAGGCATCCTTTCATCGAAGTATGCACCTACAACCGAAGTATCAAGGTATATAGTCTCTCTCCTTTTCCGATTTCTCACTATCTATCCTTGGCTAATGGATGAAATCGCTGACTTTTAGGCATATTAAGTAATTCGCTTGATTAATTCGTCCTAAGGTTCTTACCCCTTCCCCAATAATCCATAAACCCGGATGGTCATCCCCACAAGGATGATACTGGTTGCTACCCAAAGGACCGGAACCCCCGGGTCGTATCTATATGAGAGACCTGACCCCTCTTGGACGTTAGCCATGGTCAAAGTTAGGCCTTGAATTTTAAGGGGTCTTCCCTCCACGAGCTCCCCCAATTTTTCAGGCCTGCCGAGATCGCCCTTCTCCCCCTCCTTGGGCAGGCTAAAGAGGGTAGTCCGGGGCGTGAGCTCCTCCCGGGTCTTGTCCCGCTTATAGAGGATGCCTAAATACACCGTGCCCGTCTTGAACTTTCCTGGGAGGCCCGGGACTTCGAAGGGCTCCCCGCTCAGTACCGCCACCCTCTTTCCTGTTTCCCCTATCAGCAGGTCTAACTTCTGTTCATGGCTCGCCTGATAGAAGGTGATGGACCGATAATGAACAGGGTCGTTTACCTCGATGGTTTTGCGTTTAACCAGCTTTCCATCGTTATAAAGGGCAAGGGTGCTTCGCCAATCCCTGGGGAAATAGGGGTCGGCCTCCTTGTCCACAGTCATGGGCCCCATAGCTAAGGCGAGCTTCCCTTTTACACTCCTTGGGTATTTCACCCCCTGATGCCATTCATACTCTGTCTCGAAGCGCTCCAAACGGAGCCCCAAGACCATGTTCCGCATGGGCTTGAGAAATGCCAGGGGCTCTAGGCTACCGATTTTCCAAGATGCCAGCTTGGCCAGTTTTGTATCCTCGCCTTTTATGGAGATCTGGGCCTGCTTACCAGTATAGACAGTCACCTCTCCTTCTTGGGCCAGGAGGAAACTGATCAGGAGACCGATGAAGCAGAGGATGAAGCCCATGTGAAAGGCAATAGAGCTATAGCGGAGCCTTTGCCTTTTCAGCTCATTCCAGGAATAGACCAGGACCTGGCGGCCCTTGAGCCTCTCCCAGGCGCAAAAGGAGAGGTTGACGAAGAGGGCAAAGCCCAGGAGCATAAACCACCAGGTATGGTAAAGGTCGAAGAGGCCCAGGGCCTTGAAGCGTTCATAACCCGCCTTTCCAAAGGTCTTGATAAGCTCCTCAGGGGTCCCCTGCTGGGGGAAGAGGGTCCCCAGCCCAATGGCCAGGATCAGGAGGCCAAAGAGGAGGAAGGTGAGCTTGATAGAGGATAGAGCCTTTAGAATCTTAGCCATAAGCCATTAGCCATTAGCAATCGCTAAACAGGATACACATGCAGGCTGAAAATCCCCAATAGCTTGGTGAGCCAGTTCACACCGAGGAATGTCATCATCATGGCCACAAAGCCTACAATGTTCACCGCCGAGGCTCGCCCTTCAGACCATTTCGGAGTCACCCGGGCGTGGAGGTAGAGGCTATAGACCATCCAGGTGAGGAGGGACCAGGTCTCTTTGGGGTCCCAACCCCAATAGCGGCCCCAGGCCTGGTTGGCCCACATAGCCCCCGAGAAGAGACCGAAAGTGAGGAGCGGATAGCCGAAGAGCACCAGCCTATGAGCCACCCGATGAAAGCCACCGATGTTGGAACGATTGAGCCCGTATCCTTGTAGCTTGCCCTTTTTTATGCGAGGATTGAGCACCAGGTAGCTAGCCTCCACGGCGAAGCTCACAATAAAAATGGCATAGGAGGCAAAGGCTGTCGCAACGTGGAAGATGTACCAGTTGCTCTGCAAGGATGGGGGAAGCGGCTTTATAGAGGGGTCTAGCCTGGGCCCGAGAAGGGCATAGAGGCAAGCCCCAATGGCAATTGGGAGCATGAAAAGGGCTGGAAAACTCACCCTCAATCGTCGCTCCACGTAGATATAGACCATCACTGCCGACCAGGCAAACCAGGAGAGGGCCTCGTAGAGGGTTTGGTAAGGGGGTCTTCCCCCTTCCCAGGCCCTGAGGAGGATCAATCCCGTATGTAGTGCTGCTCCCAAGTGGAGGGTAACTCTCGCCACCCTTTCTGCTCCCTTCCCCAGGGACAGGGCGTATCTCAGGTATAACAAAAAACTCAACAAGTAGAGACCCGCGGCTACCCAGAAGAGTCGGATCTCTAGGGAAAGCAGAAATAGCTCTCGGGATTGGATTTCGGCCAGGTTCATCCCTGATCTTCCTGTAGGGGCCGACCTCCGGGCACCCGCCTTTGGCGGGTCGGGCCTAGGGCGGGTACAGAGCCCCGCCCCTACATCTCTCCGTGCCTCTCCCTTTCCATAAGGCCCACAAAGCGCTGGAATAAGTAAGCGGCATCATGGGGGCCAGGGGAGGCCTCGGGATGGTATTGAACGGAGAAGATGGGGAGGATTCGGTGCATCATCCCCTCACAGGTCCCATCGTTTAGGTTCACATGGGTGAGGGCGAGGTGTTCCCCGCCAAACCCCAGACCCTCTTTAAAGGACTCCATGTCCACCGCGAAACCATGGTTCTGGGCGGTGATCTCTACCTTTCCCGTGGTAAGGTCCTTCACCGGCTGGTTACCCCCATGATGGCCGAACTTTAGCTTATAGGTCTGTCCCCCGAAGGCCAAACCAAGGATCTGATGGCCTAGGCATATGCCGAAGATGGGCTTCTTTCCAAGGAGCTTGCGCACCTCTTCGATGAGGTAGGGCACCCCCTCGGGGTCACCAGGGCCATTGGAGAGGAGGATACCGTCGGGGTTTAGGGTTAGCACCTCTTCGGCCTTGGCTGAGGCAGGGACTACCGTCACCTGGCAGCCAGCGCTCACTAGCCTTCTGAGGATGTTACGTTTTATCCCGCAATCGTAGGCCACCACCTGAAATGGTTCCCGGTTGATGGTTGACAGTTCACGGAAAAGGCTCAATTGGCTTACCCGTGAACCTTGAACCGTGAACTGTGAACCATCTTCATAGCCGAGCCCCAGCCGCCACTGCCCTTGGTTCCAGGTATAAGGCCGCTGGCAGGTGACCTCCTTCACCAGGTCCCTACCGATAAGACCTGGCGAGGCCTTGGCCTTTTCTACCAACCTCATGGGGTCTAAGTCTATAGTGGAGATGACCCCTTCCTGGGCACCCGCATCTCGGATGTGCTTCGTGAGGGCCCTGGTGTCTATACCCTGGATTCCCACAATCCCGTGTTCCTTGAGATAGTCCTCTAGGCCCTTCTTGGAGCGCCAATTGCTTGGGTAGGCCGAGCCCTCCTTGACGACAAATCCCTCCACTGCCGGCCCGGCTGATTCGATGTCCTCATCGTTGATCCCGTAGTTCCCGATGAGGGGGTATGTCATTGTGACAATCTGGCCCTTATAAGAGGGGTCGGTGAGGATCTCCTGGTAGCCCATCATTGAGGTGTTGAATACCACCTCCCCGACGGTTTCCCCTTCGGCCCCGAAGGCCTTGCCCTCAAAGACCGTCCCATCAGCCAGGGCGAGCATTGCCTTTTTCATAGCTTGGATCCTCTACGGGTATTCATAGCTTTCCTTTTAAAGCCTATCAAATCCTTTTGGATATTTCAAGAACCCCTTTGCCTCAGTCCGGCGGACGGTTGGAGACGAGGGCATAGGCTCCCCGCCTCTCGACCAGAAAGACGTTAAGTCCACCGATCTCCGGGAGGAGGGATGCCTTGGTTATGACATAGACCCTCTCATGGGACGCCAGGAGCCCCTTCAGGGCCTCCTTTTCTCCTTTCCCCAGCTGCTTCACAGGCCTCCGTCCATAAAAGACCACGCTAGGGTTGTTGGCCCCGAACAGGGCCAACTCCCCTCCCGACCCTAGCCTGGCACTTGCCGTTAAGGCAAAATCCTTTAAGGCTGACTGGAGGTGGGCATAGGCTAGGGGTGCCACCTGGAGGATGAGGACTAGGGAGAGGTAAACCATAGTAAGGGCCAAGGTTCCCAGGCCCAGATACCGCAAGGAGCGGAATAGGAGTGGACTTATGCCACAGATGAGGAACCCTATCCCCAGGAGTCCAGTGCTCGTACCGAGATCTTTTGGGTCCGGGAGGAGGGCGGGGGAGGTGGCACGGGCCCTTTCCACAAGGGTCGGGGCCAGGAAAAAACCCAGGGCCAGGAGGAGGGCCATCAAGACTAAAAAGATATGAGAGGCCAAGAATCCCCAGCCCCTTGGCCTGGGGGTCAGCTCCAGGTCCCACAGCCCACCCACCAGGATGGCCATGGCCGGAAAGGAGGGAAGGATGTAGCTGGGGAGCTTGGTCCCTGCCAGGGAAAAGAAGAGAAAGATGGCCAGAAACCACCAGGCCGCAAAAAAGGGAAGGCGTCCCTCGCCGGAGGTGGAACGCAGCGCCCTAAACTTGTTGGGGATAGCTCCAGTTAGGGCCAAGGGGAGGTATGCACTCCAGGGAAAGAAGCCCACCAGCACCACAGGAATGAAATACAATATTGGCCCTCTATGTCCCGAGACCACCCCGGTATAACGGACGAAGTGATGTTTGATGAAGAAGGCGTCTATGAATTCCCAACCGCTGGCCCGGATCTCCAGTAGATACCAGGGCAGTGCCACGGCTAGAAAAATGAGGAAGCCAGGAAGCACCCTGCATTCCTTCAATGCCTGTCGCAGACCCCCTGTGGCCAGTAAGTAAGGGATGATCACCAGGGCCGGAATCACTATTCCAACCAGGCCCTTGGTCAGGGCAGCCAGGGCCATCATGAGGTAAAGCCCATAGTACCACGCCTTTTTCTTGGTCTCGCTCGTGTGATGGGCCATGAAAAAGGAGAAGAAACCCCAACTCAAAAAGAGGGTAAGGAGCATATCGGTCACTGCCGCCCTGGACCAGGCCACCACCGCGAGATTGGTGGCCAGCATTAAGGCGGATAAGAAACCGGCCCTTGTCCCTATAAACCGCCGGACGAAGTAGAAGGTGGAAACAATAAGGATAAGGCCGGCAATGGCTGAAGGGAAACGCACCGCAAACTCATTCACCCCAAAGGCCTGATAAGATAGAGCAATCAACCAGTAAAAGAGGACGGGCTTGTCGTAGCGATTCTTGTAATTGAAGCGGGGAGTGATGTAGTCCCCAGTCTCTAGCATCTCTCGGGCGGCTTCGGCATAGCTGGGCTCGTCAACATCAAAAAGGCCGATGTCGCCTAACTTAAAAAAGAAGAGGAAGGCCGAAAAGACTATTAGGACAAAGGCCAGCCCAAGGGAAAGCCAGGGAGATTCCTTCATTTCCAAAAGACCTTTTTCGAGGAGGGAACCCATGTCAAGTCAGCCCTCCCCTTTTTCACCAGGCGCCGAGAGAAGAGGGTGCCTACGGCGATGCCCAGGGCAGCCCCGGCAAAGACGTCGGAAGCGAAGTGGGAGCCCAGGTAGACCCGAGAGAAGGCTACTAGCCCGGCTAGGCCAAGGAAGAGGAATCTCAGCCGGGGATAGGCCGCCGCCAGGACAGTGGCCAGGGCGAAGGCAGTGGTTGCATGGCCGGAGGGAAAGGAGAGATGGCTGTAGCCCGCTTTCAGACAGATAGGTTCATTAAAGAAGACCCCAGGATTAAGGGCAACGGGCCGTGATCTGCAGAATATATGCTTCGCCACCTGGGAGATCGCGCCGCTCGAGATCACGGAATAGAACCCGTATTTCCCCGCTTCTAACTCCCTTTCCTGATGGGAGAGAAAACCGTAAGCCAGGAGGGCAAAGGCTATGGCCCCATCCACCGCCCCTATCCCTAAGAGGGTTGCCCACTCCATGAGCTTCAGGCCGAGATGGAATCGGATGGCCTGAGAAATGCCTTCGACCCCTCGATCGACCAGGAGCAGGAGCCCGAGGGTGAGGAGGAAGCCGAGTAGATAATAAGCCTCCCTCCTTCCCCTCATTGGGCCTCCCAGACTACCTTTCCCTCCACGAGGGTGAGGACCGGCATCCCGCGGAGATGCCAGCCATCAAAAGGTGAGTTTCGGCTTTTGGAACTGAAGCCCGAGACGTCTACCCTCCATTCTCGCTTTAGATCAAGGATAGTAAGGTCAGCATCAGCGCCCACGCCTAAGTGGCCTTTGTTGTTGAGGCCTAGGATCCGGGCAGGATTGGTGGAGAAGCGGGCTATCGCCTCTGAGAGGCTTAGGGCCCCCTTTCCTACCAGCACGGTGAGGACGATCCCTACTGCCGTCTCCAGGCCTATTATCCCGAAGGGGGCATAATCAAACTCTACGTCCTTCTCGGCCAGGGCATGGGGGGCATGGTCGGTGGCTATGGCATCTATGGTCCCATCATGGAGGCCTTCCCAAAGGGCCTCCCGGTCCGCGGCGGAGCGCAAGGGTGGGTTCATCTTGGCGTTGGTGTTGAAGCCCCTAACCGTCTCCTCGGTCAGGACCAGGTGATGGGGAGTGACTTCGGCGGTGATCCTTACTCCCCGGGCTTTAGCCTCCCGGATGAGCCTCACCGAGCCCGCTGCGCTCACATGGGCTAAATGGAGTCTGGCCCCGGTCATTTCCGCCAGGATCAGGTCCCGGGCCACCATTACTTCCTCAGCAGCGGCAGGGACGCCTCGAAGGCCCAGCTCCGTGCTGACCAGGCCCTCATGCATCACACCATCCCTGGAGAGGTTAAGGTCCTCGCAGTGGGAGATAACCTGCATGTTAAACATGGAAGCGTACTCCATGGCGTGACGCATGAGTTCGGCATTCATTACCGGTCGACCGTCGTCGGAAATGGCCAGGCAGCCCGCCTTGTAAAGATCCCCGATTTCGGCCAACTCTTCGCCCTTCTGGCCTTTGCTCAAAGCCCCTACCGGAAAGACGTGGACCAGGCCCTCTCTTTTTGCCTTATCCAGGATAAACTCAGTCACCGATTGGTTGTCGTTTATGGGATCGGTATTGGGCATGGCGCATACGGCGGTGAAGCCACCCCTAGCGGCCGCTTGCGTTCCTGTTGCGATGGTCTCCTCGTCCTCCCTGCCAGGCTCCCGGAGGTGGGCGTGGAGGTCGATGAAACCGGGACAGACCACAAGACCTTTCGCGTCCAAAACCCTGTCGACAGTTGACGGTTGACTGTTGACGGATTTTTTACCTTTGCTATTAACTGTGAACTGTGAACTGTCACCTACCTTGCTGATCCAAATAATCTTCCCGCCCTCTATTAGAATGTCCAGGATGTCGTCTACATTATGGACGGGGTCTATTACCCGTCCCCCTTTTATTAATAGCCTCACAATAACACCTCAAAAATAATGAATTAACTATCTTTCAGAAGACAATGTAGGGGCTTGATTTATCAAGCCCGTC
>JACRGL010000151.1 GCA_016212365.1 Candidatus Methylomirabilota bacterium
AAGGCCTGGGTTACGGTGCCAAAGAGGATGGGTGGCTTTTCGCCCCCGTTGATGGCCTTGAAGAAGGCGGCTACCGCCGGAAGCGTCCCCAGGTATATCCCTACAAAGCTGACAACCACCGTCACCACTGTGGTCAGGATAATATCCCTCTTCCACCTATAGATCCTCTGTCCGGCCAATAGCCCTGTCAGGGTCATGGCCACGAAGCCTAATGGGACCTTGGGGTTTGTGAGGAGGCCAGCTACTATGGCCGAGAAGGCCGCCATGATGAGCAGAAGGTAAAAGTAGATGAAGGTGAGGAGGATGATCCGGGCCCTGGGAGATATGAGCTTATAGCTCAGACCCCCAAAGGTCATCCCCTCATTCCTTACGGCTACCATGGTGCTGGAATAGTCCTGCACCCAGCCTATGAATAGACAGCCTCCGATGATCCAGAGCAAGGCGGGTAGCCAGCCCCACTGGACAGCGATGATGGGTCCTAGAATAGGACCAAGGGCAGCGATGGACTTGAACTGATAGCCGAAGAGCACGTTCTTGCTGGCAGGGGTGAAGTCCACGCCGTCCATATACATGGTGGCAGGAGTCGTCTTTCGGGGATCTGACTGCATCACCCTTCGGTCTATCCGTTTGGAGTAAATCTGGTAGCCCAGGATGGCCACCAGCAAACCGATAAGTAATGCCACTAGGGAATTCATGGTTCCTCTCCTTCCCTTGGCTTTTAAGAACCCTCAAAACCTTGGCAGCGGCTTCTTCCTTCCCGCAACCACCCCCTTTGCAGGATCGATTCTGGGAGATTTTCAAATACCCTATATTTAAAGCCCTATCTGGAGGGCATCTTTGTTTTAAAAAATACTTTAGAAACCGCCGGCTGTCAAGGGAAAAAGTCCGCTGCGGGTGTAGCCTTTGCAAGAAAGGGTCTTTAAGCCCCTCTCCCACGATTTTAGTTGCAAAATGCCTAAAAAAAGATTAGATTTTAATGGTTATCACCGCCTTTATTTTTAGCCAAAAGGGGCCTTTTACTTGCCATCGAGGGGGGTTGACCATCCTTAGGACCCAATCATGATCCAGATGTACCACGTGTCGAAGACCTTTGAGCGAGAGATTCATGCCCTGGAGGACATAAACCTCCACATCAAAAAAGGAGAGCTATTGTTCATCGTCGGGCCCAGCGGGGCGGGAAAAACTACCCTGCTGCGCCTCCTATACCGCGACCTGCTCCCCACCTCCGGTCAGATCCTGGTTAATGGCAAGAACGTGGCCCGCCTCAAGGACTCCGCCGTTTCCCATCTCCGCCGGAGCATGGGGGTTATCTTCCAAGACTTTAAGCTACTGAAAGACCGAACGGTCCAGGAAAACCTGATCTTCGTGGCCCGTGTCCTGGGCCTCTCGGGAAGTGAGACCCGGCGGAGGGTGGGGCAGGTCCTAAAGATGCTGGGTCTCACCTCGAAGGCCAACTTTTATCCTCAGCGGCTTTCGGGGGGGGAACAGCAGCGGGTAGCCATCGCCAGGGCCCTCATGAGCGATCCATTAATCCTTCTGGCCGACGAGCCAACCGGGAACCTGGATTTCGAGCTAGGCCTTGAGGTAATGAGGCTCTTTAAGGAAATCAATACCCGAGGCACCACCATTGTGGCGGCCACCCATGACGACCGCCTAGCATCCCAAATGGGCTGGCGGGCCATCCACCTTAAGGAAGGGCGAGTAGTGGAAAGGAGTGCATAAGATGAAAAGCCTTGAGGGCCTTCTCCGAGAAGGGCTCCGAGGCCTTGGGCGGAGCGGTTGGGGAGGAGTGGCCTCAGTAGGTACCATCGCTGCTGCCTTCCTTATTATGGGAATCTTCCTCCTCCTCTCGCAAAATCTGGGCTTGGTCCTTACCCAGTGGAAGGAGCAAGTCCAGGTAACCGTTTTCCTGGAGGAAGGGCTTTCAATGGATCAAATTGCCTACCTCAAGAAGAAGATTTCCGCAGAAATGGCGGTTAAGTCCCTCTCTTACACTTCCAAGGAGGAGGCCTTGGCCAGCTTTAAAGGGGAGCTCAAGGGGCAAGAGAGCCTGTTAGAAGGCCTCGGGGAGAACCCTCTTCCTGCCTCCTTTCAACTAAAGGTTCAGGAGCGCTATCAATCCCCAGAGGCCATAAAAAGGCTAGTGATCTCCCTAAAACGACTAGAAGGGGTGGAGGATGTCCTTTACGGACAGGAATGGGTGGAGCGCCTCAATACCACTGTCCGCCTCCTCCGCTTGATGGGCCTCTCGGTCGGCCTGATTTTAACGGCGGCCTCGATCCTTATTGTTGCTAACACCATCCGCTTTAGCGTCCACGCCCGGGCGGAGGAGGTAGAAATTATGCGCCTAGTAGGGGCCACCAAGACCTATATCCGGGCTCCCTTCCTAATCGAAGGACTCCTCCAGGGCCTGATTGGAGCAATCCTTTCCCTGTTTCTCCTCTTCCTGATTTATAAAGGGGTCCTCTGGCAGCTCCGCTTCTCGCCGGCCCAAATCTATGGTCTGGGCGTCGGGCGCTTCCTCGACCCACCTTCTTTAGTCCTCACTCTCGGTGCCGGGGCGGCAGTAGGCGGACTGGGCAGCCTCATCTCGGTGAGCCGCCTTTTAAGAATATAAGGGCTTATGGCTAATACAGGGTAGCCTATGGCAATTAGGTGTAAGGCAAGATCGGTAGCTTTTCTGGGGCTCCTCCTACTCTTAACATGGCCCTCCATTGGCCTTTCTCAGGAGCCGGGCGGGAAGGGTAAGATCCAAGAGAGGAAGGAGAAGCTCAGGGAGCTCCGCCGGGAACTCCAGCGGGAGCGGGAGAAGGCAAAGGAGGCAGTCAAGATGGAGCGCTCCCTCTCCCAAGAGCTTAGCCGGATAGACGAGCTTCTGGAAAGGAAGGGAAGGGAACTTAAAGGGCTACAGGCCAAGCTTAAGGAGAGCGAAAAGCGGATAACCGTCCTTAACCAAGAGATCGGCATTGCCAATGGAAAGCTTCGACGGGCGAGAGAACTCCTCAAGCGACGACTCCGAGCCATTTATAAGCAGGGTCAACTTGGCTATCTTCGCCTCCTCCTCTCCGCCGAGGGTCTGGATCAAATGGGGAGGAGGATGAAATACCTCCAGGCCATTGCCATGGAAGACCAGCGCGTGGCCCGGGTCTACCTCCGTACTATATCCGACTTGGGCAGCAAGCGGTCAGAGTTGGAGCGATATAAGGCAGACCTCAACCAGAACCAAAGGGAGCTCAAGGAGAGGCAGCGGGAGATCGCCGAGCAGCGCCGGAAGCGGGGTGCCTTGCTAGCCCGGGTCCGGGAGGAGAAGGCGGAGCATCTCAGGGCCATTAAGGATTTGGAGGAGGCCTCTCGGCAGCTTCAGGCATTGATCAGCCGGCTCCAGGCAGAAGAGCGGATCGCTAAAAAAAGAGGGGTGGAGGTCCCGGCTTTCACAGGGGACAGCAAGTTCGCCGGCATGAAAGGGAGGCTCCCTTGGCCAACACTGGGGTCCCTGACCTCCCTCTATGGTCGCCAGGAGCATCCTAAGTTTCGCACCATCACCTATAACCGGGGGATCGGCATCAGCGCCCCTGAAGGAAGGGAGATCGCGGCCGTCTATGATGGGGTGGTCCTCTATGCCGATTGGTTCCAGGGCTATGGTAAGCTCCTTATTATAGACCATGGGGGCGGCTACTTTACCCTTTACGCTCATGCCTCCGAGCTTTTGGTAAAGCCTGGGGACAAAGTGGCCGGACGTCAGATAATTGCCAAAGTAGGGGACACCGGGTCCCTGGAGGGCCCCCAGCTTTACTTCGAGGTGCGATATCGGGGAAAACCCGAGGACCCTTTGAGTTGGCTTGAGCAAAAAAGGTGAAGGCCATTTTTTCAGTAGCAAGACCCGAGAAAATTGGTTATAATTTTTAAAAATAATCCGCACGAAAGGTGAAGGAGGCACAAGCCATGTCCCAGGGGATCAAGATAGGAAAGTTAAAGCTCGCCCTGGCAGGCCTCATTCTCTTGCTCCTAATAGCTGGGGGTGGGGCCCGCCACGGTGTAATCGCCATCGAGGATACCTACGAACGGATCAAGGTCTTTACCGAGGTCCTCTCCTTGGTGCAGTCGAACTACGTAGATGAAGTCAACCCGAAGGACCTTATCTACGGGGCACTGAAGGGGATGCTGGAGACCTTAGATCCTCATAGTGCCTTTATGCCCCCTGATATCTATAAGGAGATGCAGGTGGAGACCCAGGGGAGCTTTGGGGGGCTGGGGATCGAGATCACCGTAAAGGATAGGCAACTCACGGTGGTAGCCCCTATCGAAGGCACGCCCGCAGACCGGGCTGGAATCCAGGCAGGGGACCGGATCCTCAAGATAGACGGCAAACCTACCAAGGACATGACCCTTATGGAGGCCATCAAAAAGATGCGCGGCCCAAAAGGGACCAAGGTAACAATTACCATCTGGAGGGAAGACTTCACTGAGCCACGGGACATCGCCTTGGTCCGGGAGATCATCGAGATCAAGAGCGTCAAATCAAAGGATTTAGGGGATGGGATTGCCTATGTCCGAATTGCCTCCTTTCAAGAGCGGACTGGAAGGGATCTGGAAAAGGCCTTAGACGTTATTGAGCGGGGTGGCATGAAGGCCTTGGTTTTAGACCTACGGAACAATCCAGGAGGCCTCCTGAGCCAGGCAGTGGGAGTGGCCGACAAATTCTTGGAAAAGGGAAGGCTCATTGTCTATACCGAGGGCCGGGTCAAGAACCAGGATCTAAAGTTCACCGCGGAGCATAATGGCAATCACGAGCACTTCCCCATGGTGGTGCTGGTAAACGGTGGGAGTGCTAGCGCCTCGGAGATCGTGGCTGGAGCACTACAGGATTGGAACCGGGCAGTGATCCTAGGAACTCAGACCTTTGGCAAAGGTTCAGTGCAGACGGTGATACCCTTGAGCGATGGTTCCGGGCTTAGGCTCACCACCGCCAAATACTATACCCCTAAGGGGAAATCCATCCACAACAAGGGAATCACACCCGATATTATTGTGGAGCCGCCAAAGCCGCTAGCCCTAGCTAAGGCACCGGAGACCCACCCCCCAAGGGATTTGGAGCGGCGTCAGGAGCGAAAGATCTCAGAGGAAGAAGGAGAGCCTGCCGGCCTTAAGCGGGAGATAGACCCTAAGTCTGACGTTCAGCTCCAGAGGGCCATCGAGATCCTCAAGGCCAGCCGCATCCTGGAAAGGGGTAGCGCCCAAAAGGCGAGTTAGGGGGTAACCTTGGGGAGGAGGCGGTCCTTCAGGGGGAAGTATGGGGTCCTCCTGGTCCTCCTTTTAGCTAGTGGATTGCTCCTGGTAGGGATCAAAGGGGGGACCGCCCTTTGGAACTTGCTATGGAGCGGGGGGAGGGGGGAAGTCAAGATCACCCGTCTTCCTGAGCCTGAAATCCCAGCCCCTCCTCTCAAGGCTGAGCCTCCCCGGGTGGCCATCATTATAGATGATCTTGGAGGGAGCTTTCGGCCCGCCCAAGCCTTTATGGACCTGGGACACCCGCTTACCCTCTCCATCTTGCCCCAACTTACCTTCTCCAAAAAGATTGCGGAAGAGGCCCACCGAAGGGGATACGAGGTGCTGCTGCACCTGCCCCTGGAGCCCTATGATTATCCGGAAAAAAACCCTGGAAAGGGTGCCATCCTTGCGAAGATGAGCTTCTTAGAAGTAAAGCAGCGATTTCTGGAAGACCTGGAAAGCGTCCCCTATGCCGTGGGTCTGAACAACCATATGGGCTCCAAATTGACAGAGGACGCGGAGGTCATGAAGGCCATCCTTGAAGAGGCCAAGCGACGAAACCTCTTCTTCATCGATAGCCTTACCACCGGAAGGAGCATTGCCCTTGGTGTGGCCCGCGAGCTGGGCCTGCCCGCCGAGGGCCGTCAGGTCTTCTTGGATAACGTAGCGGAAAAGGAGTATATCAAAAGCCAGATCTTGCTCCTGGCCGAGGCAGCCAAGGATCGAGGTAGTGCCATTGGTATTGCTCATCCACACAAGGCCACCATAGAGGCCTTGCGGGAGGCCATCCCCGAAATCCAAGGCCAGGGTGTGAAACTGGTCCTGGCCTCTGAATTAGTAAAATAACTGTCAACCGTGAACAGCGAGCCATGAGTGAGTTCATTCTGGGCATTGAGACTTCCTGTGATGAAACAGCGGCGGCTGTTCTGGAAAAGGGGTGTATCATAAGGTCTAACGTGGTGGCCTCTCAGGTGACCCTTCACGCCCCTTATGGGGGTATAGTCCCGGAGCTGGCCTCCCGCCGGCACCTAGAGAACGTCCTCCCTGTCGTGATACAGGCCCTCCGCCAGGCCGAGGTTCAGCTCCCGGACTTAGGGGCTATATCGGTGACCGCCGGTCCAGGGCTTGTGGGTTCCCTCCTAGTGGGAACCTCCATGGCCAAGTCCCTGGCCTATGCCCTGGGGATTCCATTAGTGGCGGTAAATCACTTGGAAGGTCATATCCGAGCCATCTTTTTGGAGCACCCGGAACTGACATATCCCTATGTTGCCTTGGTGGTATCGGGAGGCCACACCCACCTCTATTACGTGCCTGAGGAGTACATCTATCGGCTTTTAGGTCGGACCCGCGATGATGCTGCGGGCGAGGCTTTCGACAAGGTGGCCAAACTCCTGGGCCTGGGATATCCCGGGGGGCCTGCCATTGAGAGGGCTGGAGCGGGGGGAAACCCTAAGGCCATTGCTTTTCCCCGCTCCTATTCGGGGAACGGTTCCTTAGACTTCAGCTTTAGCGGGCTGAAAACCGCAGTTCTGTATTACTTAGAGGGTCTAGGGTATAAGATTCAGAGGTCAGGGGAGACAAAATTTTTGCCCCCTGAATTAGTTGCAGATATTGCAGCCAGCTTCCAGCAAGCAATTGTCGAGGTCTTGACCCGTAACGTCATCAAGGCTGCCAAGGCCAAGAAAGCTCGGCTGGTTATCTTAGCCGGTGGGGTAGCATGTAACCAGCTACTACGCCAGCATCTTCGCAAGGGGGCCGAAGAAGAGGGTCTGGAGGTCCTCTTCCCCAGCCCCTCCCTCTGCACTGACAACGCAGCCATGGTAGCCGCTGCTGGATACCGACGCCTCCTCCGGGGGGAAAGGGCAGGGCTGGATCTAAATGCTTCCGCAAACTTGCCGCTCTGTTGACAGTTGATGGTCTCAGAGGTTACCCATGGCTAAGCTCCCCATCCTTATCTATGGCTCCCCCCTTCTACGTCAAAAGACAAAGGAAGTGGAGAGAATTGACGAGCCGCTACAGCAACTTATTGATGACATGGTAGAAACCATGTACACCGCCCCAGGGGTAGGCCTGGCCGCCAATCAGGTAGGGACCCCTATCCGCCTTCTGGTGATGAACCCTTCAGAAGAAAAGGACCCTGAGGGCTTAATCGTGTTGATTAACCCTGAGATTGTCCTCGCGGAAGGGGAAGTAATGGGTGAAGAGGGCTGTCTCAGCATCCCTGAAGTTCGGGAACAGGTGATACGCCCCCACCACTTGGTGGTGCGGGGATATGACCGAGAGGGCAGGGAAATGGAGGTATCTGCATCAGACCTGGTAGCCCGCATCCTCCAGCACGAGATTGACCATCTAGATGGAATCCTCTTCATAGATCGCTTGAGCACCGCCAAAAAGGGGCTCATCAAGCAAAAGCTCCGGAAAACCCTGAAAGAGGGGACCCCTCCCTTCTGAGCCTGCCTTAGTGAGATGGGCACCGTCTTAGTGATAGATGCCAACCCCTTAGTCCAAAAGCTATGTACTGATATCCTCCGGGGGTGTAACCACCAAGTCCATCTGGCCGCGGAAGCGAAAGAGGGCCTCGAGAGACTGCGGGAACTCTCCATCGACGTAATTCTCCTTGATATGGCCTCCCCAGGACCAGGGGGCCTTGAAGCCCTGAAGGCGGTTCGCGAGCAAGCCCCCCAAGTTCCAGTAATCATTATTACCGCCTATCCCACTTCCAGGAATGCCATTGAGGCCTTGAAGCTAGGGGCCTATGACTTCATCGGTAAGGCCATCCTCCGGGAGGAGCTGATCAATGCAGTGGAAAAGGCCGTAGAGCGTCACGCCCTCGACCTGGAAAACCAGAAGCTCCTTCAGGAGTTGAAGCAGAAGGTGGAGACCCTTTCTGCCCTCTACGAGGTGGGAAAGGCCCTCACCTCCACCCTGGACTTGGAGCAGGTCCTCCCCCTAGTAATGGAGAAGGCCCAGGAATTGCTTGGGGCCGAGGCCAGTTCCCTTCTACTGATCGACCCGGGGACAGGGGAACTCGCTTTCCAAGTGGCCCTGGGGAAGAAGGGATCGGTGGTAAGGGAGCTCCGTTTGAAGAAGGGCGAGGGCATTGCGGGCTGGGTGGCCCTCCAGGGCAGGTCGGCCTTGGTGAACGACGTCCATCAGGATCCCCGCTTTTGCCGGGCCGTGGATGAACGGACGGAATTCACTACCCGCTCCCTCGTCTGCGTCCCCCTGCTGGCTCGGGAGCAGGTCATTGGGGTAATTGAAGTGATCAACCGCCGGGATGGGAGGCCTTTTGAGGAGCGGGATCTTGAACTCCTAAACTCCCTGGCTGCCCAAGCTACCCTTGCCATACTAAACGCCCGCCACTATCAAATCCAGCGGCAAATCAGTACCAAGCTCCGGGAACTGGATCGCCTGAAGGACGAGTTGGTAGCCAGGGTCATCGAGGAGCTCCGCGGCCTCTTAGCTCACGTCCTTGGATACGCCGAACTATTAGGCTCGAAAGAGGCCTGGGATGAGGCCACCAGGAGGGAATTTATTTCGGGTATTCAGGAAGAGGGTTGCCGGATTCAACGCCTCGTCGAGGAGTTCCTCGACTTCGGGAAGCTCGACGAGCTGGGCGCAGGGGATTAGAAAATCGAGGCAAAATTATGCCCTTTCTAGCAATGATTTATGCAGTGGTGTTTAGCTCCTTAGATACTCATTTATTGCCCTGGCGGCCCGCTGCCCGTCCCCCATAGCCAGGATCACTGTAGCCCCACCCCTCACGATGTCTCCCCCGGCAAACACCCCCCGTCGGCTGGTCTGCCCCGTGGCCTCGTCAACAAGGATGTTTCCCCACTTATTGGTCTCCAGCCCCGGGGTTGTACGGGGCACCAAGGGGTTGGCCCCGGTCCCTATTGCCACCACCACTGTATCTACTTCTATGACAAACTCTGAATCCTCTATAGGGATAGGCCGGCGACGCCCCGACTCGTCAGGCTCCCCCAGCTTCATCTGTAGGCATTCCATCCCCACCACCCAGCCGGTATCGTTGCCCAGGATACGTTTGGGGAGAGTAAGCAGCCGGAACTCAATGCCCTCCTCTTCTGCATGGTGGATCTCCTCGTCCCGAGCGGGCATCTCTTCCCTGGAGCGGCGATAGACGATATAGGCATTCTTGGCCCCCAGGCGCTTGGCGGTGCGGACCGCGTCCATGGCCGTGTCTCCACCCCCAATGACGGCCACGTTTTTACCTCGGACAATAGGAGTGTCGTATTCAGGAAATAAATAGGCCTTCATGAGGTTCGACCGAGTGAGAAACTCGTTGGCGGAATAAACGCCATTCAGGTTCTCCCCTGGTATCCCCATGAAGTTGGGAAGCCCGGCCCCGGTCCCCAAAAATATGGCGTCGTAGCCAGAGGCTAATAGCTCGTCCACTGTTTCCCTCTTTCCGATGACGGCGTTACACTCGATTTCCGCCCCTAGCTGCCTTACGTAGTCCACCTCCGCCATGAGCACCGCCTTGGGCAGGCGAAACTCGGGGATGCCGTATATTAGAACGCCCCCTGGCTTGTGGAGGGCCTCGAAGATGGTGACCTCGTGCCCCATCTTGGCCAGCTCCCCGGCTGCCGTCAGGCCCGCTGGACCTGAGCCTACCACTGCAACCATCTTGCCGCTGGGCTTAGGCCTTGGAGGAATAAGCACCTCCCCTTGCTCCCGCTCGTAGTCAGCGGCGAAGCGCTCCAAATGCCCTATGGCCACAGACCTACCCTTCTTACTGAGCACGCAGGGGGTCTCACATTGAATCTCCTGGGGACAGACTCGGCCGCATATGGCAGGCAGACAGTTCTTCTCCTTCAGCTTGCGGGCGGCCCCAATAAAATCCCCTACCTCAATGAGCTTGATGAAGCCTGGGATGTCAATCCCTACAGGGCAGCCGGGGATACAGGTGGGTTTTTTACACTGGATGCAGCGGCTGGCCTCTAGCTGCGCCAGCTCCAGGGTAAATCCATAGTTGACCTGCTCGAAATTGGTGGCCCGGGCCCGGGGGTCCTGCTCGGGCATCTTCTGGCGCGGGATCTTTAACCTCTCTTTGGTATCAATGGGCATCTCCCTCTCCTCGGCGGTGGCAGGCCCCCTCGGGGTGGAGGAACATTTCCATCGCAAGCTTCTCCGCCTCCAGATAGATCCCCTGGCGTTTCACCAGCTCATCCCAGTTCACCTGATGTCCATCAAAGTCCGGCCCATCCACACAGGCGAAGCGGGTCTTCCCACCCACCGTCACCCTACAGGCCCCGCACATCCCAGTGCCATCCACCATGATAGGGTTCAGACTGACCACGGTTTTAATTTCTAAGGGCTCGGTAATCTTACACACCGCCCGCATCATAGGAACAGGGCCTATGGCTATGCAATAATCGGTCTGAATTCCCTCCTCAAGGAGGTCCTTGAAGGCATCAGTGACGAAGCCGGGGCGTCCGTAACTACCGTCGTCAGTAGCGATCAGGAGGCGGCTGGAGGCGAGGCGCATCTCTTCTTCCATGATCAACAACTCTTTTTTTCGGGCCCCGATAATGGAGATAACCCAATTTCCCAGTTCCCTCAGGGCCTTAGCGATGGGGTGGATGGCGGCGATACCAAACCCTCCCCCTAGGCAGACCACGGTGCCGAACTTCTCCAGGTGGCTGGGCTGGCCCAAAGGTCCCACTAGGTCAAGAATGGACTCCCCCTTTTGCATTCGACCTAAGCGGGCGGTGGTCTTCCCCACCTCCTGAACCACCAAGGTAATGGTGCCCCTCTCCGGGTTAGAATCCGCGATAGTGAGCGGGATTCTCTCCCCCCGCTCATCGGGCCGCAGGATAATAAACTGCCCTGGCCTGGCCTTACGGGCGATGCGGGGGGCCTTCACCACAAAGAGACAGGCCTGAGGGGCTAATTCCCTCTTTTCTAAGATCAGGTTCAACCGGTCCTCTTTTCTCCGGCTTAATGCCTAGAATCAGAGCTTTACTTCTATATAAGCCTTCTCCCGAAGCCCCTTTATCCATTCCTCAAACCGGAGCCCCGCCTTCTCTTCCAATAGCCTCTCCTTTATATCCTCCCTCACCTCCTCTAAGGGTCTCCGGGGGTCCATCCGCTTGTCATCTACTTTGAAGATATTGAAGCCAGCGCTCGACCGTAGGATCCCGCTCAAGGCACCTATCTCTAAAGCGAAGGCCTCCCTTTCCAATTCAGGGGCCATCTCGCCCTTCTTCAGGTACCCTAGGTCTCCTCCCTCTTGGGCTGTGGGGCCTTGGGAATACTGCCGGGCGACCTCGGCAAAGCCCTGCCCTGATTGAAGCCGGACCAGAGCCTCCTCTGCCCTAGCTCGCGCCCATGCCACCTCTTGCTCGGACGCAGCCGGGGGCACGTTGACCAAGATATGGCGAACCCTTACCTCCGGGAGGAGCCTATACCGATCCTCGTGGTCCCGATAATAATCTTTGACTTCCACCTCGGAGACCACCACCTTTGACCGCACCTCCTTGGTCACCAAGCGGTCCAGGACGAGCTGCTCCTCCAGGCTCTTACGAAACTTGGCCAGGGTAAGGTTTTCTTGGGCCAATGCGGCCTTAAAGGCCTCCTCACTTGCAATTCCACTCTTCTTCTTGATTCCTTCCATGGCAGCGGTGACCTCTGCAGGAGTGACAGCTATACCCCCCTTTTTAGCCTCCTGAAGCTGGAGACGGCGCGAGATAAGTTCCTCCAGGAGCCGTCGCTCCACTGGGGCCACCCTCCCCACGTCCTCCTCTTCCCGAACCAGCCGTCGGATGAAAGGCAGGCTCTCCTCCTGGAGCTCGCTCAAAGTAATAACTTCCTCGTTGACCACGGCCACCACCCGTTCGATAACCACCGCCTGGGCTGAGGCCCAAAAGGTCAAAACGAGGAGGATTGAGATTGTCCAAATGGCGAATCTAGGGTGACTCATGTCCCATAATGGATCAAGGGGAACCCTCCTTAGGTTCCCCCTTTAAAGGGAGAAGGCCCTCCTCCACCTTCACCTGGGCCTGAGAGCGGAGCTGGGTCAGCCACTCCTCGAAGCGCCTCCGCTGTTTGTCTGCCAAGAGCTTCTGTTTTAGCTGATCCTTGACCTCCTCGAACTTGTAGGGTCGAGACCTCTGCCGATCAACTACCTTTATTAAATGGTAGCCATAAGGGGTCTTTATAATCCCGCTTACCTCTCCCGGCTTGAGGCCAAAGGCCGCCTTCTCGAACTCGGGCACCATCTGGCCCCGGGAGAAATAGCCCAGATCACCCCCTTGGTCACGACTCCCTTTGTCCTGGGAGAGCCGACGGGCCAGATCCTCGAACTTCTCCTTTCGCTGGAGCCTGGCCTGGATCTCCCTGGCTTCACCCTCGTTCTTCACCAAGATATGCCTAGCCCGGATGCGGTCAGCCTGAAACTCCTCGGGGTGAGCTTTAAAGTACTCTTCTACCTCCTGATCGGAAACATTCACCTTCCTTTCGATCTCCTCAGCCAGTAAGGCCTCTAATAGGAGCCGCTTTCTAAAATCGGAGAGCCTCTCTTGAATGTCCGGCCGGTTTTCCATCTGGCGACGGCTAGCCTCCTGGAGCAGGAGCTCGCGCTTGATCACGTCCTCCAGGAACCTCTTTTGCCCCTCTGGCCCGGAGACCATGGACCGAAGCTGGGGAGGGAGGTTCGACAGCTCTCGCTGGAACTCGGTAACCGTGATCTTAACATCGTTCACCTGGGCCAAGACCTGGCCTTCCTGGGATGTCGGTTTTTTACCACAGCCAGGGACGACCAGGACCATAAGCAAGCCGAAAATAGCCCATTTAGA
>JACRGL010000154.1 GCA_016212365.1 Candidatus Methylomirabilota bacterium
ATGCTCCCCTCATCGAGCGGAGGGTGGGCTCGAGACTCTGCATTAGGAAGATCGCTGATCTGGATATCATTACCCCGCGGTCGGTAGAGTTGGACCCTGCCACCCTCACTACCAAAGCGGAAGAGGTAGTCCAAGACCCCTCTATCGACATTGTGGTAGAGCTCATAGGGGGCACTGAGGCGGCAAAGGACCTCTGCCTCCAGGCCCTGTCCCGGGGAAAACACCTGGTCACAGCCAATAAAGCCCTTCTGGCCCTTCACGGCCGGGATATATATCGGGCGGCCATAGAGAACCGGGTGGACCTGGGCTTTGAAGCCAGCGTCTGCGGGGGCATTCCCCTTATCAAGGCCCTGCGGGAAGGCCTGGTGGCCAACCGGATCCTGGCCATCATGGGGATCATCAATGGGACTTGTAATTACATCCTCAGCAAGATGTCCGAGCAGGGACGGGATTTTAAAGAGGTCCTGGCTGAGGCCCAGGCCAGGGGCTATGCCGAGGCCGATCCCAGCTTGGATATAGATGGAATTGACGCTGCCCAGAAGCTCCAAATCCTGGCCTCCATCGCCTACGGTTCTTGTATCGACTTTCACCAGATTTTCATCGAGGGGATCCGCGGGATTGACCCATTAGACATCAAGTTTGCCTCGGAGTTGGGTTATAAGATGAAGCTCCTGGCCATCGCCAAAGGGGGTAACGGAGAGATGGAAGTCCGGGTCCATCCAACCCTTATCCCGGACGAACATCTCCTCGCTTCGGTTCGAGGTGTCTATAATGCGGTCTATCTCCTGGGGGATTCTGTGGGCTCCCAGATGTTTTATGGCAGGGGCGCCGGTCAGATGCCAACCGCCTCCGCAGTGGTGAGTGACATTGTGGAGATTGCCCACAACATCCTCTTTGAAAGGCCCTCCCGGGTGTCGCTCCTCACACCCAGCCTGGTGGAGGGCGCGGAGATTCGGGTAAAGGACATCTCCAAGATCCGGAGCCAGTATTACCTGAGGGTATCCGCCATAGACAAGCCCGGGGTGCTCTCCAAAATCTCCGGAGTCCTTGGAAGCCATAACATCAGCATCGCCTCGGTCATCCAGAAGGTGCGCCACGAGCAGGCTACCGTTCCGGTAGTGATGATGACCCATGAGGCCGTGGAAGGGGATATGCAGAAGGCCCTCAAAGAGATCGACTATCTGGAAGTGGTTACCGAGAAGACCGTCTGTGTCCGGGTGGAGGGAGAGGTAAGTTAAAGATAGAGGGTCGAGACAAAAAACTGGAGCCTGATATGAATTGGCGGGGCGTGATTGAGCATTACCGGGAGTTCCTCCCTGTAAGTGAGAGGACACCGGTGATTACCTTGAATGAGGGGAATACTCCTCTGATCAAGGCCGACCGCCTGCGGGATTTAATCGACAAGCGGATCGAGCTCTATCTGAAATACGAGGGGGCCAACCCTACCGGCTCCTTCAAGGACCGGGGGATGACCTTGGCCATCAGCAAGGCCGCCGAAGAGGGGGCCCAAGCGGTGATCTGCGCTTCCACCGGTAACACTGCGGCCTCCGCTGCCGCTTACGCTGCAAGGGCAGGGATGAGGGCCTGGGTCCTCATTCCTGAAGGAAAGGTGGCCTTGGGGAAGCTTTCCCAGGCCCTTATCCACGGGGCAGGCGTCCTGGAGGTGAAGGGGAACTTTGATGATGCCCTGGCTATTGTTAAGGAGATTTCCCAATGCTACCCCATTGTTCTGGTAAATTCCCTCAATCCCTTCCGCATAGAGGGCCAGAAGAGTGGGGCCTTTGAGGTCTGCGACCAGCTGGGTAAGCGTGCGCCAGAGTCTCATTTCATCCCTGTGGGAAATGCAGGGACCATCAAGGCCTATTGGCAGGGCTACAGAGAGTATAAAGAGGCAGGCCGCATCGACTCGCTCCCAAGGATGATGGGCTGGCAGGCAGAAGGAGCTGCACCTATTGTGCGGGGCCACGTTATAGAAAACCCGGAGACCATTGCCTCCGCCATCCGAATAGGGAATCCTGCTAGTTGGGATGCCGCCGTGGCCGCGGCCCGAGAATCCCGGGGCCAGATAGACATGGTCTCAGACGAGGAGATCATGGAGGCCTATCGGCATCTGGCTGAAATTGAAGGGATCTTCTGCGAGCCCGCCTCAGCGGCTCCCGTGGCGGGCATTATCAAATATAGCCGTACGAAGGGCTTTGATAAGGGGGATACGGTTGTCTGCATCTTGACAGGCCACGGACTGAAGGACCCCGACCGCGTACTGCATATTTCAAGGGAGCCTCTCTCTTTGCCGGCAGAGATGGGGGCGGTAAGGAAGGTAATGGGCTTATGAAATATATAATTTTACAAGGGGATGGAATGGCTGACCATCCATTGCCTGAGCTTGAGGGGAAGACGCCGCTTCAGGTAGCCCGGACGCCCTGGATGGACCTCCTGGCCAGAAGGGGTGCCATAGGGATGGTGAAGACCATTCCACCCGGGATGTCCAAGGGTAGCGACGTGGCCAACCTCTCCATTCTGGGCTATAATCCCAGCCTATACTATACCGGGCGAGCCCCTTTGGAGGCGGCCAGTATGGGCGTGGAACTCAAGCCTGATGAAGTGGCCTTCCGTTGCAACCTGGTCGCTATAAAGACGGTTCACGGTTCAAGGTTCACGGTTCACGGAGTTATGGAGGATTACAGCGCGGGTCACATCAGCACTGAGGAGGCACGAGAACTGATACTGGAGATCGATAGACAGTTAGGGCGGGATGGTGTTAGGTTCTACCCCGGGGTTAGCTACCGTCACTTGCTGGTGATCCGGGGCGTATCAGAGATGATCAAATGTATACCACCCCATGATTTCAGCGGTAAATTGGTGGCCCACTATCTTCCCCAGGGTAATGGGGCCGGGGTCTTACTGGATCTTATGGAGCAAGCCTACAGAATCCTTTATCACCATCCGATCAATCGGGCCCGCCATGAGCAGGGCCTTCCACCCGCTAACGCTGTCTGGTTCTGGGGACAGGGAAGGGCACCGGCCATGCCCCCCTTCCAGGAAAAATATGGCCTCTCAGGCGCCATGATCTCGGCAGTAGATCTGATGAAGGGCCTGGGACGGTATGCGGGCTTCGAGGTCCTCCATGTCCCAGGGGCCACTGGTTATTTGGACACTAACTACACGGGCAAGGTGGAGGCCTTCCTGGAGGCCCTGGCCCGTCATGGCCTGGTCTTTCTCCACGTAGAGGCCCCTGACGAGGCCGGCCATAATGGTGACCTCAAGGCCAAGATCCAGGCTCTGGAGGACTTCGATAGCAAGGTGGTAGGCCCGGTGCTGGCAGGCTTGCGGAACTTTCCAGAGCACCGAATCCTCCTCCTCTGCGACCACCCTACTCCTATTACACTACGGACCCATACTGATGAGGAGGTCCCTTTCGTTATCTATCCGGCGGAAAAGAGCGCCGGATCTGCTGCCCAGGGATACGACGAGGCTAGTGGCAGAGGGACTAGCCTCCGTTTCCAGGAAGGCTTCAAATTGATGGACTATTTCCTTTCTTGCCCCGATAAAAGCTTATGCGTCAACCCCTTGTAATTTTTGTTTGACAAGCAAGGAGGCCTTTGTTATTTATTAAGTGGAGTAGCGGGAATAGCTCAGGGGTAGAGCATCGCCTTGCCACGGCGAGGGTCGCGGGTTCAAATCCCGTTTCCCGCTCCATTTTTTGAAAAAGTTTCCTCGGGCGGGGAATTGTGAGAATTGAACCCGCGACCGGGGGTTGTTACTGGATACTGATCACTGATTACTGTCTTTGAGGGGCGGCGTAGCCAAGGGGTTAAGGCAGAGGTCTGCAAAACCTTTATTCCCCGGTTCGAATCCGGGCGCCGCCTCCATTGGTTAACAGTTCACCTGCCTGAGGCGAGAGGGTTCACGGGGATTAACGGTTTTAAAATCTGTTAACTGTGAACTGTAAACCGTGAACGGCAAAATGGCATGCTATTTTGCCATGCCGGGGTGGCGGAATAGGTAGACGCAAGGGACTTAAAATCCCTTGGGGCTTTGCCCCGTGTCGGTTCGACTCCGACCCTCGGCACCAGTGAATTGCCACAGGCAAATTTGTGGAGGCACGTAGCTCAGGGGGAGAGCGCTTGCTTGACGCGCAAGAGGTCGGCGGTTCGAAACCGCCCGTGCCTACCATTTTTAGTTTATATTAGATGGCATCATGGGAGACAAAAACCCGTGATGCCTTTTTATTGTAGGTGGATTGACCATGGGTGAGATTACTGTTTGCTTACCTACTGGGGCTAGGGCTACCTTTACTGCGGGTAGCTCTATCGCTGAAATGCTACAAACCCTCGACCCAGTACTGGCCCGGGAAGCGGTCGCTGCCCGGCTTGATGGCTCTCTGGTGGACCTCAGCCGCGTTCCGGAAAACAACGCCGTCCTTGAAGTGGTGTCTCTGGGCTCTCCTGAGGGACTGGAGGTCCTCCGCCACAGCACCGCCCACCTGATGGCGGCGGCGGTAGCCCGGCTCTTTCCCTCGGCTAAGTTCGGGATCGGGCCGGCCATCGAGGATGGCTTCTACTATGACTTTGACTTGAATGAGCCCATCTCCGATACTGATTTAACCAGGATTGAAGAGGTTATGCAAGCCTTGGTGGCCCAGGACATTCCCTTCCAGCGGAAGGTGCTTTCCAGGGATAAGGCCAAAGAGCTCTTTGCTGCCCAGGGGGAGCATCTTAAACTGGAGCTTCTAGGCGAGATCACCGAGGAGGAGGTAAGCGTTTATCAGCTAGGGGATTTCGTAGACCTCTGCAGGGGCCCCCATCTCCCTTCTACTGGAAAGATTAGGGCCTTTAAGCTCCTCTCTGTGGCCGGGGCTTACTGGCGTGGGAGCGAAAAGAATAAGATGCTCCAGCGCCTTTATGGCACAGCCTTTCCCAGTAAGGAGGCCTTGGAGGCTTACCTCTTCAAGCTTGAAGAAGCGAGGAGGCGCGACCACCGTCGCCTGGGAAGAGAGCTTGACCTCTACAGCATTCAGGAGGAGGCAGGCCCGGGGTTGATCCTCTGGCACCCTAAGGGGGCGTTAGTCCGGAGGCTCATCGAGGACTTCTGGAAGGATGAGCACCACCGGGCCGGATACCAATTGCTCTATACCCCCCACATCGCCCGTCTCGATGTATGGCGACAGAGCGGGCACTGGGAATTCTACCGGGAGAACATGTTTGCCCCTATGGAAGTGGAGGGAATAGATTACGAGCTCAAGCCTATGAACTGCCCCTTCCACATTCTCATTTATAGGTCCCAGACCAGGAGCTACCGGGATCTCCCCATCCGCTGGGCAGAGCTGGGGACCGTCTACCGCTTCGAGCGCTCTGGAGTGCTCCATGGGCTCCTCAGGGTGAGGGGTTTCACCCAGGACGATGCCCATATCTTCTGCCGCCCTGATCAGTTGGAGGGGGAGATCTTCGGGGTCCTCGACCTTACCCTCTTTATCCTCAGGGCCTTCGGCTTTGAAGAGTACGAGATCTTTCTTTCCACCCGGCCAGAGAAATGTGTGGGGAGTCCGGCCAATTGGGAGCTGGCAGAGGCTGCCCTTCAACAGGCCCTGGAAAAGAGGACGCTCCATTATAAAGTGGACCCTGGAGAGGGGGTTTTCTATGGCCCTAAGATTGACGTCAAGATCAAGGATGTCCTTGGGCGGGCCTGGCAGTGCACCACCATCCAGGTGGACTTCAATCTGCCCGAGCGTTTCGATCTGAAATACGCAGGGGAGGACGGGAAGCTCCATCAACCTATCATGATCCACAGGGCTATCCTAGGCTCCCTTGAGCGCTTCTTAGGGATCCTGATCGAGCACTATGCCGGTGCGCTGCCTGCCTGGCTGGCCCCGGTCCAGGTGCGAGTCCTCCCCGTGGCTGACCGCCACCATAGCTATGCTGACGAGATCTATTAGGAGCTTACTAGGCAGGGGCTGCGGGCTGAGGTAGATAGGAGAAACGAGAAGGTAGGCTTCAAGGTCCGCCAAGGAGAAGTGGAGAAGGTGCCCTTCCTCCTAGTGGTGGGGGACCGGGAGGTGAAGGAGCGGGCTGTCTCAGTGCGGGCCCGGGGAGGCCGGGATATGGGCATTCAGGCGGTGGAGGCTTTCTTGCAGCTTGCGAAGAGGGAAGCGGCCGTTCCTGCTCATTAGCCTTGGTGAGCTTTTTCCGCAATTACTATACCAGGAGGTGGTGGTTATCGCTAAGGGACTGAGGATCAACGAGAAGATCCGCGTCAAGGAGGTGCGGGTAATAAACCCCGATGGGGTGCAATTGGGAATCATGTCCATCCAGGATGCCCTCCAGACGGCCTATAGTCTAGGCCTAGATCTGGTAGAGGTGGCCCCAGAAGCAAAGCCCCCTGTCTGTCGCATCATAGATTACGGTAAATACCGCTATGAGCAGTCCAAAAGGGCGCGGGAGGCCAAGAAGAGGCAGACTATCATCCAAGTAAAAGAAATAAAGATGCGCCCTAAGACAGAGGAGCACGATTTTAATTTCAAGGCCCGCCATGCCGAGAGGTTCCTCAAGGCCGGTAACAAGGCCAAGGTGACCATGATGTTTCGTGGTCGCGAGCTGGTCCACTCTGAGTTGGGCAAGAGACTGCTGGATCGGCTAGCGGAGCTCCTCAAGGAGGTTGCCATCCTAGAGCAACCCCCCCGCTTGGAGGGCAGGAATATGGTAATGGTCCTGGCCCCAAAGCCATCCAAGCCATCGGCTGTGAGTCACCAGATGTCAGCAGAGAAAGCCTCAATCCTCAGCCCTCAGCCCTCAGCCGATGAGAAAGGTTAGAGGCCGGGAGCTGGGGTCGGGATTCGTATGGGGAGTTGATCAGATCTATGACCTGTTTGGGGGAGAATGAATGCCAAAAATAAAGACATCAAAGGGTGCAGCCAAGCGTTTTAAGATTACAGGTAGAGGGCAGATCCAAAGGCGCAAGGCCTGTGCCAGCCATCTTTTGACCAAGAAATCCGCCAAACGCAAGCGGGCCCTCAGGAAACCGGATGTTGTCTCAGTTGCCGATAAGGGGCGGATCAAAAAGCTGCTTCCCTCTGGGTAAAGAGAGCTAAGGAGGAAAAATGCCGAGAGTGAAGGGTGGTTATAAGACACGCCGTAGGCGTAAGCGAGTCATAGAAATGGCCGAGGGGTATTGGGGTAAGAGAAAATCCTGTTATCGCATAGCCCAAGAGGCGGTGAATCGAGCCCTGGCCTATGCATATCGAGATCGCCGGGCACGAAAGAGGGACTTCCGCAGTCTGTGGATCATACGCATTAATGCCGCAGCCAGGGAAAATGGGCTTTCTTATAGCACTATGATGGGCGGCCTTAAGAAGGCAGGGGTGGCGATTGACAGAAAGGCCCTGGCAGACTTGGCAGTTAGGGATACCAAGGCCTTTGGAGAGCTGGCCAAGGTAGCTAAGACTCATGCTGGGGCATAAAAAATGATAATTCAAGACCTGACCCCATAATTTCTAGGGAATGGGGCTGGCAGTGGGTGTTTCCAGCAACGAGCCATTATACCGACACGGTCACCGGAGAGAGGCGCCGCCACCATCTCCATGAATCGGTCTTGCAGCGGGCCGTGAAGGTGGCAAGGCTGAAGGCTGGTATTGCCAAGCCAGCCGGCCCGCACACCTTGCGCCATTCATTCGCCACGCATCTTTTGGAAGACGGCTACGATATCCGGACGGTCCAGCAACTCTTGGGACACAGAGAGGTCAGCACCACGATGATTTACACCCACGTGTTGAATCGCGGCGGGAGGGGAGTCCGAAG
>JACRGL010000157.1 GCA_016212365.1 Candidatus Methylomirabilota bacterium
TCCAGCCTCGGTCAGCTCGCCCCCGGGGTGAAAGTTAAAATTCATACTCAATAACAGCAATTACTGAGTCCGCCTCAGGCGGACCGGGAGAATTTAGGTGTTCCTCTCTGACCTCTGCATTCGACGTCCGGTCTTCGCCACTATGCTCGTCCTCTCCCTGGTGGTGCTGGGCATGGCCTCCTACCGGGAGTTGGGCCTTGACCTCTTTCCCAAGGTCGACCTGCCTACGGTAGTCATCACCACCACCTTAGAAGGGGCGAGCCCTGAGGAGATAGAGACCCAGATTACCAAGCCCATCGAGGAGGTAGTCAATACCATCAATGGCATTGACGAGCTCTCCTCTACCTCCAGTGAGGGGGTCTCCCGGGTAGTAGCCCGCTTCGTCCTGGAGAAGGACCCGGAGGTCGCGACTAACGATGTTCGCGATAAAGTAGGCACCATCCTCTCCAAGTTCCCCGCGGGTACCGATCCTCCAATAATTGAGAAGTTTGATCCCGATGCTGCTCCGATCCTGGCCCTGGTGGTCTCTGGCCCCCAGGATCCCCGGGAGATCACGGAGATCACCGACAAGAAGATCAAACAACCCCTGGAGACCGTCAGCGGGGTGGGTTCCATTACCCTGGTGGGAGAGCGAAAGCGGGAAATCCAGGTCTACATAGATCCCCGCCGTCTGGCGGCTTACGGCCTCACCAGCGAGGACGTGAAACGGGCCCTTCAGAGTCAGAACGTGGAAATCCCGGGAGGACGCGTGACTTACGGGGAAGGGGAGAAGGTGCTCCGGACCATGGGCCGGGTGGCCAAGGCCCGGGATTTCAACCAGATAATCGTGGCCAATGTCAAAGGAAGCCCCATCAAGGTCTCCGACCTGGGCTATATGGTGGATGGGGTGAAGGAACCCCGGACCACCTCGCGTTTAAACGGTGAAAACGCCCTCTCCATGCTGGTGCGCAAGCAGTCGGGAACCAACACCGTCAAGGTCGCGGACTCGGTTAAGGCCAAGCTGAAAGGGCTGAGGGAGACCCTGCCCCCAGGGATAAAGATCCAGGTGGTCCGCGACCAGTCCCGCTTCATCCGCCGCTCCTTTGAAGAAGTCCAGACCCACCTGATCCTGGGGGGCTTCCTGGCTAGCCTTGTGGTATTACTCTTCATCCGTAACCTTAGAAGCGCCATCATCGCTGCCATCTCCATTCCTACCTCCATCATCTCCAGCTTTACTATGATGCGCTACCTGGGCTTTACTATGAACAACATGACCATGCTGGCCCTCTCCCTCTCTACGGGGATTGTCATAGATGACGCCATTGTGGTCCTGGAGAACATCTTCCGCTACATCGAGGAGGAGGGATATACCCCTATGGAGGCGGCCAAGGCAGCCACAAAAGAGATCGGTCTGGCGGTCATGGCCACCACCCTTTCTCTGGTGGTGATCTTCCTTCCCGTCGCCTTCATGTCAGGGACTGTGGGCCGTTTCTTTTACCAGTTCGGCATCACTGCTGCCACCGCTGTTATGGTCTCCCTGCTGGTGGCTTTCACCCTTACCCCCATGCTCTGCTCCCGCTTCTTGAAGGCCCGCCCTGAAGAACATCGGGCCTCCAAGGAGTCCCGCTTCTACCGGGTCATTGATCGGGGCTATGATGCCATCCTGAAGTGGTCTCTGCGATATCGTTTATTGGTAATACTCCTGGCGGGAGCCACCGTCCTCTCCACGGTTTATCTCTTCCCCCGGGTAGGGAAGGAGCTCATCGTGCAGGATGACATGAGCGAGTTTGAGATCTTCCTGGAGGCCCCGGAGGGTTCTTCCCTGGAGAGGACCGATAGGGTCATGCGACAGATCGAAGAGGAGGTGGGGAGGCTTCGGGGGGTGACCACCCTATTTACCACCATTGGGGCTGGGGATCCCCCCAGGGTCGCCGATGCCTCCCTATACGTGGGCCTGACGCCGCTAAGGGAGGGAAACGAGTTTCAAAGGATCCTCCAGCATATAGGCCTCCGCCGGCTCTTTGGCCTCCCCCCTTTAAAGGAGCGAGAGTTTTCCCAGCAGGATGTGATGAAGGATGCCCGGATGCTAATGGCCAAGTATCCAGACCTCAAGGTGAGTGTCCAGAACATTAGCGCCATTCGGGGAGGTGGCTTTCGCCAGACTTTATATAACCTGAGCCTCAGGGGACCGGACCTGACCCAACTCCAGCGGTATTCCGATGCCCTGGTGGAGCAGGGCAAGAATATCCCTGGCATGGTGGATGTGGACACTACCCTGGCCAGGCGAAATCCCGAGATCCGGGTCCACATAGATCGAGAAAAGGCGGCAGACCTGGGAGCGGGCATAGAGGCCGTTGCCTCCAGTCTCAGGACCATGGTAGGCGGAGAGGAGGTCACCAAGTTCAAGGAAGGGGATGATCAGTATGAGGTCCGCTTGCGGCTTCAGGAGGACTTTCGCAAGGACGCCTCGGTCATCTCTCAGCTCTACGTCCCCTCGAACAAGATTGGCTTAGTGAAATTAAATAACATCGTCTCCTTAAGTGAGGAAAAGGGTCCTGCCCAGATAGAGCGCTTCGACCGGGAGCGGCAGGTAACCATCGCGGCTAACTTAGAGAAGGGCTTTCCCCTGGGAACGGCCGTAGCCAAAATGAACGCCAAGGTAGCGGAGCTTGGCCTCCCCCTCGGTTACACCACCAAGTATTTGGGCCAGGCAAAGGTCATGCAGGAGGCGGCCGTGAACTTCCTCATTGCCCTGGTGCTGAGCTTGATCTTCATCTACATGGTCCTGGCCTCCCAGTTTGAGAGCTTCCTCCATCCTGTCACCATTATGACCGCGCTCCCCTTGAGCCTCCCCTTCGCCCTTATTGCCCTCCTAGCCACAGGAAAGACTCTGAATGTGTTTAGTACCATAGGGGTCTTCCTCCTCATGGGGGTGGTGAAGAAGAACTCCATACTCCAGGTTGACTTCACCAATACCCTCCGGGCCCGGGGGATGGCTCGCTATGAGGCCATCATCGCCGCCAATCACGCTAGGCTCCGGCCCATCCTGATGACCACCCTCTCCATCATCGCGGGAATGCTCCCCATCGCCTTTGGAAAGGGGGATGGCTCCGCCTCCCGGTCCTCCATGGCCACGGTGGTAGCCGGGGGACAGGCGCTATGCCTACTCCTGACCCTCATCGTGGCGCCGGTGGTATATTCCCTGTTGGACGATCTCCGGCAATTCCGGCTGGCCAATATCTTTGAGCTGGGCCTTGTCCGCTGGGCAGGGGAGAGGCTCTCCCGGGGATATTCAAAAATCGCCAATTCCCGTATCTTCTCTGGAAACCCCAGGAAGTAGGCCCCCTCTCCCCATCCCTCTCCCCCCAGGGGAGAGGGGAGGTGAGGGGTCAAAGGAGGCCATTATGCAGGATGTCAGTGCCAACGTTGTTGAGAGGATCAGCCGGGATCCCTTCACCCGGTTTCTGGGAATCGAGCTTATCGACCTCCGGCCAGGCTATAGCAGGCTATCCATGGAGGTTACCGAACATATGCTCAACTTCCACGGGATAGGACACGGGGGAGCCATCTTCACCTTAGCGGATGCAGCCTTCGCCGCTGCTGGCAATTCCCATGGCCAACCTGCTGTTGCCCTCACCATGAGCATCAATTATATCGCCGCTGCTCAGCAGGGTAAGAGGCTCATCGCGGAGGCAAAGGAGCAAAAGCTAGGCCGAAGTGCCGCTTTCTACCACATCGCAGTAAAAACAGAGGAGGGCGAGCTAATCGCCTCCTGCCAAGGGGTTGTCCACCGAAAAGGCCAATTTCAATATGGGCCCAAAGCTTGAAATGCAAGGTCAGTTGTGTTATAGTTCCCCGCTAACGGCGTTGAAGCAATGATGAAAGAAGATCAGGTCACTCGGGCACAAGGAGAGAGGGTTCCTAAGACCATGGCCCTGGACTTGGGGGAGGTTACCATCGGGCTAGCGGTAAGCGACGATCTCAGTTTGACGGCTCAGGGGCTCCCCACGTTACGGAGGAGGGGCTTAAAGGAGGATATTGAGACCTTGAGGAGGATTGCTGCTGAATTGGGGGTGGAGGAACTCCTCTTAGGCCTCCCGCGGAACATGAACGGGAGCCTGGGGGCTCAGGGGGAGAAGGTCATGGCCTTTGCGCGGTATCTCGGACAGAGACTTAAAAGGCCGGTTCGCCTGTGGGACGAAAGGCTGAGCACCGTTGCTGCCGAGAAGGCCCTCATCCAGGCTGGACTGAGAAGAAAGAGGCGCCGCCAGGCCATTGACCGGGTGGCTGCTACACTCATCCTTCAAGGGTACTTGGATAGTCGAGCCGGGGGGGCAAAGACCAATGAGGAATAGGAGTCCTTCGACGCTGGTCTATCTCCTCACCGTCCTCGTCCTCTTGCTAATGATGTTCCTGGGGATCAAGCGCTATCTGGCTACCGCCCCTTTTATTGAAGAGGTAACGGGCTCCAGAATAGTGATTTATATTAAGTCCCACACGGGCGCAATGGAGATTGCTCGATCCCTGGAGGAGGCAGGGGTGGTGTCCAGTCGGTGGCTCTTCCTTGCCTATAGCCTCTTCCGGGGCTCAATTGATAAGATGCGGCCAGGGGAGTATGAGTTTCGCCCCGATATGTCCTTGGAGGAGATCCTGACAAAGCTAGTGCAAGGGAAGGTCATTGCCCATCAGGTCACTATCCCTGAGGGCTACACCCTGAGGGAGATTGCCAGGCTCTTGGCGGCCGAGGGTCTAGCAGATGAGGGCCGATTTATAGCGCTTTCTAGCGATCCCGAGATCCTTACTGCTCATGGCATCGAGGGACGGACCTTAGAAGGGTATCTATTTCCTGATACTTATAATCTAACTAAAGGGGTAAATGAGGAAGAGATCATTCACAAGATGCTCAGCCGCTTCCACCAGGCCTTCGGGCCGGAGGAACTCCAGAGGGCCAGGCAGCTCAGGATGAGCGTGTACCAGGTGGTCACCCTGGCCTCCATTATCGAAAAGGAGGCGGCGGTGCCTATGGAGCGGCCCTTGATCTCCGGGGTCTTCCATAACCGCCTGCGCCGGGGAATGCCGCTCCAGGCTGATCCTACGGTGATCTATGGCCTTTCCCGGTTTAATGGCCGCCTCTCCCGTAGGGATCTCTACTCAAAGTCCTCCTACAATACCTATATCCAAGTGGGCCTGCCCCCAGGCCCCATCGCCAATCCCGGAAAGGCCTCTCTACAAGCCGCCCTTTACCCCGAGAACACAAAATACCTCTATTTCGTTTCCAAAAACGATGGCACCCATTACTTTTCCACCTCTCCAGGGGAGCACGAACGGGCGGTTCGGCGCTATCAGCTAAGGCGAGGGCAATGAAAAATAAGCCCTTGAAGGGGTGGCTCTGGTATGTTAAAAAGGATATAATCAGTAAAAGGAGGGGGGATGGAGATATTTAGAGGTAGGGTCCTGCTTGCCCTAGCGGTGGCCTCTCTATTAGCAGCTTGTGCCGGTCCCGATACTGAAATAAAGAAGAAAGAGACCTCAGAAGGGTATTACAAGCTAGGGGTGGCTTATCTGTCGGGTGGCGATTTCCACCGGGCGGTGGTGGAGCTCACTAAAGCAATAGAGCTGAATCCTAACGACCCTAATTACCATAATGCACTAGGGCTTGCATACTTCTCCGATCGCAAGATAGACGAGGCCATCTCCGAGTTCGAGAAGGCGGTCCAGCTCGATCCCAAGCTCTCCGAGGCTAATAACAACCTGGGCGCAGCCTATGCCCAGAAGAGGAAGTGGCCTGAGGCCATCTTGGCCTTTAGAAGGGCCTTGGCCAATCCTTTATACGCTACCCCGGAAAGGGCCTATTTTAACCTAGGTAGCATCTATTTCCAGCAGGGAAAGGTCAAGGAGGCCGTGGACGAATTCAAGAGGGCATTAGATATTTCCCCCGATTATAGCGAGGCCCACTATTTCCTGGGTTTGATCTATGATCGTCAAGACAAGACCGACCTGGCCATAGAGGAGTTCAAGCGGGCCATTAAGACCAGCCCTGAGCTGGTGGTAGTCCACCAGGGTCTGGCCTTAGCTTACTATACCAAGATGGGGAAGCTGGGCCGGGGGTCAAAAGAGTATCAGGAACTGAAGGCATTATCGGCGGCCTCTTTTCGGAGGGTCATCGAACTAGCTCCTACTGGACCTCTGGCAGAAGAGGCCCAGCGTTACTTGAAGCAATTAGATTAGCCTTTCCTCACCTTAATCTCCCTACGAGCGGTCCCCGGGCCCGATCTCAGTAAATTCTGGGCCTATTTATCATTAGCCCTATACAGTACAGTTTTCTATTTCCCCCCATGCCAGGACTTGGCCTCCTAATGATAGGTGCCATATAAGTTGGTCAGCAACCTGGTCGATGCCAACTTTACCGCCACTATCCGGGAGAGCAAGGGACTGGACATCAGGGCCGCATGTGGACAGTTAGGACTAGAAATAGCAAACCCCAGAAACTCCCCTCCCCTACCCCCTCCACATCCTCCCCCCACTTGTGGGGGAGGACAAAGGTGGGGGGTATTTTATGGGGAGGGGAGTTAGGGGAGGGGGAAAAAGGACTTGACAGTTGATGGGCCTTGTTCTATTATTTTTTCGCGGGGTGGAGCAGTCCGGTAGCTCGTTGGGCTCATAACCCAAAGGTCCCTGGTTCAAATCCAGGCCCCGCAACCATAGCATTTTGGCAAAACCGAAATGCTCGTTCACGGTTGAGGGTTAACAGTCTAGGGTCAAAACAGGGCTTTATCCCTGTTTTTCTTTTTGCTCCTGCCTTTCCTTTCCGTGAACATTTAATCAGCAGGGCCGATTCGTATGGCGGTGTAGCTCAGAGGTAGAGCAGGGGTCTCA
>JACRGL010000158.1 GCA_016212365.1 Candidatus Methylomirabilota bacterium
CCGCTATATCCAGATCGCTCCACTGATGGCCCATCCCTAGGGCTACTGAGCCATAAAGATAAGCAAAGAGAATATCCTCCTCTTTCTCCAGAACCTCTTTCAGTTTCCGTTTTATCTTCCTTAAATCCTTCAAAGATCGCCCTTTTTAAGCCGTAAGCAGTTCCAACTCCGGGGCAACCACTTCCGGCTTTTTAAGTTTGATCAGAACGACCTTCTCCCCTCGGTCAAGGAGGGAATCCGCCAACCTTCTATTTTCTCTGGTCAGCTCAGGGTCATCGATAGGAAGAATGACCACATGGACTCCCAGGGGAATTTTATCGAGAATTTCCGGATTGTCAAAAGCATACCGCATGAAATCGTTGAGCAGATCCAGGTTTTTCTTCACTAGGTCAGTCCTCTTCACGTCTCATCTCCCCCTCATAACCAGCCCTATACCTACCCCATAGCATTTTCAAGTCTTGAATCGCGAAGGTAAAAGCGAGATTCAAATTCGGGAAATATAAGGGTTGCTTCTCGGCCTCTCCCTTAGGGTGAATAAGATCTCGATGGGCAAAGCCGTGGGCTGTATCGTATCTTACAATCGGTCGCCACTGATCCTGAATGAAGGCCTCATATTGAACAACAAACCCAGTAACGATCCCCTTTTCGATCCAAGCATTGACTCTAAGCCTATTATGAAGATCGCTAGATAAGGTGTAAAGGAAGCTTATCTCTCTGGGCAATTATTTCCCTGGAATTCAAATCTCCGAACCCTAAACCCTAAACTGTGAACTGTGAACCATCTATACCCCGCAGCACTTCTTGTATTTCTTGCCGCTACCGCAGGGGCAGGGCTCATTGCGGCCTATCTTCCTGCCTGCCCTCGGGCCAGGGGCTGCCTGCCTCAAGGGCTCGCTCTGGGGTTGCCCTGAGGGCCTGGCCGCTGGCTGAGGGCTTTTCCCCTTAGAGGCCCCGGAACTCACCAGGGCCTCCTCCCGCTCCTCGGCTTCCCGTTCCGGCCAACTCAACTGAACCTTAAATAGATACTGGACGGTCTCCGTCTTTATCCGCTCCACCATGGCCTCGAACATCTCGAAACCTTCCTTTTTATATTCGATCAAGGGGTCCTTCTGGCCGTAGCCCCGGAGGCCTATCCCTTCCTTCAAATGGTCCATACTATAGAGGTGGTCCTTCCACTGGGAATCCACCACCTGGAGCATGATCATCCTCTCTAGGTAGCGCATGACGTCGGATCCCAGGCTCTTTTCCTTCTCCTCATAGGCAACCTTCACCTTCTCCAAGAGCTCATCCCGGAGCAAGGCCTGGGTAAGGGAGAGGGTCTCTTCCTTATCCCAGGAGACATGGAGGCCGAACTGCCTCTCCAAGGCCTCGGAGAGGCCTGCAAGGTCCCACTCCTCTGGGTAGGTCTCCTCATGGGTATAAAGGTCGAGGAGCCCCTCCAGGACGTCCTCTATCATCTCCTCCAGGTGCTCCTTTAAGTTCTCCCCTTCTAGGATCCGCCGCCGCTCCCCGTAGATAATCTGGCGCTGCTTATTCATCACATCATCGTATTCCAGGAGATGCTTCCGAATCTCGAAATTATGGGCCTCTACCCGCTTCTGGGCAGTCTCAATGGCCCTGGTGACCATGTTATGCTCAATGGGCTCCCCTTCCTCCATCCCCAGCTTGTCCATGACCTTACTAATCCGGTCGGAGCCAAATATGCGGAGCAGGTCGTCCTCTAAGGACAGGTAGAAGCGGGAGGAGCCTGGGTCTCCCTGTCTCCCCGCCCTCCCGCGGAGCTGATTATCCACTCGCCTTGCCTCGTGGCGCTCGGTTCCCAGGATGTGGAGGCCTCCGAGTTCTACTACCCTTTTATGCTCGTCTTCGGTCATCTTCCTCACCTTGGCCAGGGCGGCGGCATATTCCTCAGGATTCTGGGAGTCAAGGAGGCCATATTGCCTCATGCTTTTCACCTCTTCCAGAACTGCCGCATATTCTTCAGGATCAACCCCCTCCCTGTCCACCTCACCTTGGCGCATCCACTCGTTGGCCAGGAACTTGGGGTTCCCGCCTAATAGGATATCCGTGCCACGGCCTGCCATGTTTGTGGCAATGGTTATCGCCTTGTAGCGGCCGGCCTGGGCCACGATCTCCGCCTCTTTCTCATGGTATTTGGCGTTCAGAACCTGGTGGGGGATGCCGCGGCGTTTGAGGAGCTTGGAGAGGGCCTCCGATTTCTCGATGGAAGTGGTCCCCACCAGGACCGGACGGCCCATCTCGTAAAGCTCGGCGATCTCTTCCACTACCGCCTCGAACTTCTCCCGCTCTGTCTTATAGACCATATCGGCATAGTTGGTCCGTAGAAGGGGCCGGTTGGTGGGGATAACCATCACATCCAGGTTATAGATCTGGGCAAACTCAGCGGCTTCCGTATCGGCGGTTCCCGTCATCCCTGCCAGCTTCTTATACATGCGGAAGTAGTTCTGGAAGGTAATGGATGCCAGGGTCTGGTTCTCCCGCTCGATCTTCACCTTTTCTTTGGCCTCTACCGCTTGATGTAGACCGTCGCTCCAGCGTCGGCCCGGCATGAGGCGACCGGTGAACTCGTCGACAATGATCACCTCGCCTTCCTTCACCATATAGTCCACATCGCGCTTGAAGAGGGTGTGGGCCTTCAGGGCCTGGTGGACGTGGTGGAGGAGGTCCATCCGGGATGGGTCATATAGGTTCTTCACGGAGAGCAACCGCTCCACCTTGGTAATCCCTTGCTCGGTGAGGCTGGCCGTGCGCGCCTTCTCGTCAACAATGTAATCTCCTCCTGCTTGGGCCTCCACCTCCGAGAGCTTTCCTCCAGTGACGGTCTTGCCTCGTTTCAGTCGGGGGATGATACGGTCTATCTGGTAGTATAGGTCGGTGGACTCCTCAGTAGGGCCTGAGATAATCAAAGGTGTCCGGGCCTCGTCTATCAAGATAGAGTCTACCTCATCTACAATGGCATAGTAGAGTTCCCGCTGCACGAAATCGGCAGCAGAGAACTTCATGTTGTCGCGGAGATAATCAAAGCCGAATTCGTTATTGGTGCCATAAGTGATGTCCGCTCGATAGGCTTCCTGGCGTGTGCAGGGGCGGAGGTTTCTGAGGCGGTCATCCCGGACAATGTAGGTCGGGTCGAAGAGGAAGGAGGCCTCATGCTGGATCACCCCCACAGAGAGGCCCAAGGCATGGTAAATAGGACCCATCCATTGGGTGTCCCGCTTGGCCAGGTAGTCGTTCACGGTGACAATATGGACCCCCAGGCCTAGGAGGGCATTAAGGTAAGCGGGGAGGGTGGCAACCAGGGTTTTGCCCTCGCCCGTGGCCATCTCGGCAATCTTCCCCTCGTGGAGCACAATCCCTCCGATGAGCTGCACATCGAAGTGGCGCATATCAAGGGCCCGCTTGGCCACCTCCCGGACTACAGCGAATGCCTCGGGCAGGAGAGTTTCCAGGTCCTCCCCCCGTTCCAGGCGGTCCTTAAACTCGGCGGTCTTTGACCGGAGTTCGGCATCCGAGAGTCCGCCTATGGCGGACTCCAAGCTATTGATATGCGCCACTAGGGGCTGGAGCCGCCTGAGCTCCCGCTCGTTCTTGGTGCCAATGATCTTTTGTAAGATAAGGTTAAACATACTTATTATAAAAATGTTAGCATAACTCCGGCTTCCCTGCAACCAAAAACAAATCCCCTGGGCCTTCAGGCCTCAGGGGATAAGGATTCCCAACCTCTTACATCCCAGCTACTCAAGGGCCTCCACGATATACTTCATGGGGTCCAGCGGGACGCCATTAATCTGGATCTCGTAATGGAGATGGGGACCGGTGCTGCGGCCGGAGTTACCCACGTAGGCAATGACATCTCCCCGTTTCACCCTCTGGCCTACCCGGACCTTGTTTGCCTGATTGTGCCCGTAAAAGGTAGAGTAGCCGTACCCATGGCTCACCACCACCGTGTATCCAAAGCCGCTCAGGTAGCTGGAGAAGGTAACTACCCCATCAGCCGTGGCCACCACAGGGGCCCCAGTCCGAGTAGCGATGTCTAGCCCCTCGTGCATCTCCCGCTTCCCGGTGAAGGGGGAGCGGCGGTAGCCATAACTACCGGTCAACAATCCTTTCGCGGGCCAGATGGTAGGGGTGGAGGCCAAGAGCGAGCGCTGATTCTCCAGAAACTTCCGGAGCTCGCGGAAGCTCACCTCCTGCTGGGAGATTTCCTTCTCCATCTCCATTAGATCCAGGCGCATCCTCTCGGCCAGCTTCTCCTTCTCCACTTTCCAGGCCTCACGGAGGGCAGCGCTTGATCCCCCTTCCGCTCCTCCCATCCCTAAAAGCTGGGACGGAGGACCTCCTTTATCCAGCCCCACCAGCACCCGCAGCCGCCTGTCAAACTCCTTCAGATAGGAGAGCTCCATCACCAGCTGCTTGACCTTCTCCACGTAAGGGCCCTTCTCTGCCATCTCCTTGCGGAGCCGCTTGAGCTCTAGCATATTAGAGCTCATGGAGACATATTGAAAGATGAAGAAAAGGACGGAGATGAGGACGAGGCCCACTAGGGCAGAGATGGCTGTAAGGACGGGCTTAGAAATATGGAATTTATGGGCCTGAGAAGTGGCATCGGGCAGGATCAAAATGGTGTAGAATCTCTTAGACATCGTATCCTCCTTGCCGTGTCCTGAAGAATTTAAGAAAAGCTTGGAGGAAAGGCTCCGTCTCCTCCTCTCGAAGATGGTCAGATGATCGCTATCAGGACAAAAATTCTTGGAATAGTTATCATATCAGGGACCCTTTGTCAAGGATTAAAAAACGTGGCCCCTTCCCGGGCCCTAAAAAACTAACCCACGGAAGGGGCCTTTAATTAAAGAGGCTTTGTTGATCCTGAAGATTAAGGAGGAGAGGAATGGGTGAGCCAGCCCATCCCCCGGCGGTCCCACATTCTTCTTTCCCCCTTTCGCCTATCCAGGATTCTCTCACCGCTGGGGAGAAGGACGACGGACTCTACCGACTGGATAGGGCGATGCCTCCGCTCCCCCTGGCGCCTCTCCCCTTGCCTTTTCTCCTGAATACAGGGGCCAATTAGGAAGAGGCCCAAGATAGACTGTAATGATTTATCTCCCCATTCCATAAGGCCAACCCCCTGCCCTCAGGTTCAATTCAAAATAAATTTAAACCTCATCAGTCGCCCTTGTCAAGATAAATTTCGGGGCCGGACCACTTTACCGGGCCTTCTGGAGAAAGTCCCGGATGGCCTGGAGGAGGGCCCTGGCGATCCGCCGCTGAAACTTGGGATCGGCCAGGAGGGCCTCCTGCTCCGGGAGGATCATAAAGGCTGGCTCCACCAGGGCAGCCGGCATCTCGGTAATCCTGGCCATAAATAGGTTCCCGTAGTATAAGCCAAAATCAGGTAGGGAGAGGCCGCGGCCCAGGCCTTTATGGAGGCTCTGGGAAAGGGCTAAGGCCTGGGGGTGATAGTAATAGACACTGTAGCCATTGTTGGTATAAGGGTCCATCCCGTCAGGGAGGGCATTATTATGGATGCTCACCATAAGATCGGCCTTGGCCTCGGCGCAGATCCGGGGCCGCTCTTGGAGGGGCACCTCTTCCTCACCCATCCTGGTCATGGTAACAATCGCCCCCTCGGCCAGGAGCATCTTTCTCAAGAGGTGGGCGATCTTCAGGTTGACCTCTTTCTCTTCCAGGCCGGTGGGGCCCACCGCTCCGGTCTCCGGCGAATGCCCTGGGTCCAGGCAGACCTTGATTACGCGCAGGGGCGCATCCCGCCGGATGTGCGGCCCCTTCCTGATCTCCAAGACAAGGTCCTGGCCCTCGTAATAGGCCTTATAGCCCCAGAGCTGGCCCTTCCTCAGCCTGACCTTTAATTTATAGATGCCTGTTCCCGGCTGATCCCAGGAGAGGCCCTCTACAAGCCCATCCCGAGGATCATAACGCATCCAGTGGGTATCTGATGTCGCCCCATAGATGGTCAGGGTATATTGGGGGGACTCCAAGGACTGCTCAACATTGAAGGGGAGCCTCTCACCCAGATAGAGGCGGATGAGGGTCTTATCACGAAAGGCCTTCGCCCGGACGGTGCCTACCCTGGCCGAGGGGACCGGCGTGCCCGGTGGCAAAAGGTCCACCTTCTCCGCCCGCACCCAGGCCTCCTCTATGGGCGTTAGGGCCAGGCGCAGATCCTCGCCGTAGCCACCGGTAACCCAAACCTTGATGCCTTTAGAGAGGAAGAGGAGGTAGCCTGCCCCCGGGCTTACCCGGGCTACCACTTTATCGTCGTTGATTATTCCCACCTTGGGTGGATTCTCCGGCCTTACAGTGAGGCGTCCTTTGGCCTCGGCCCGGACCACCTCCCCTCTCGCGTTGGCCAGAGAAAAGGTAATCCTGGCCCTCCCCACCTCACCCCCTGTGCCGATTACATAGCTCCCCGAATAGATCCCCTGGACCGGATAGCCTTCTTCCCTATCAACTCCAAAGGCCGCCTCCCCCCGGTCAAGCAGGGCCCTCGGTCCCTCCTCCACCATAGGGAGCCCCTCAGCGAGGCCCTCGATGGAGAAGGTAGCCCTACCCCCTGGACTCCCTTTAAAGGAGACCTTCAGGATATCGCCGGGCTTTAGGGTAATGTCTTTCAAAGGAAAGCCGAAGTCTCCCTCAATGGCTAGAGGCTCGATGGGGGAGGTCTCAAGCGGCCTGGGCACTTTGACCCTGCGCTCTAAGGCCGTCTTGCCGCTCCTATTGGTCGCCTCTAAAAGAAAGGTGAAATCGCCCGGGCTCGTGGGGACCACCGCCAGAAAGGCACCATTTTTATGAACCTTCACAGGAATGGAGTTTACGGTGAGGGTGCTTCCGGGTGAAGTATTTCCAAAAATAAAGGTGGGCTTATGGCTGGTGAGGGTCTGGCCCTCTTTGGGATAGACGACCTCAAGCTTGGGGCCAGCAGAAGCGTAAGATTCAGGGAAGAGGTAAGGGAAGAGCGCTATGGCACTCAGCCAAAATACCTTGGCAATCCATTTGTCTTTGACTTTTCCTCCCACGATAACACCGTAACCTAAACGCTCTCTAATTATAAACCATTTTGGTGAAAAGCTATGGCCAGGGCGTATGATTCATCGGACATCCAGAGTGCCAGGAGCGCTTTCCAGCCCGGGCTCAGCTTTGACAGGTGGGGCGCAATGGAAGCCCCCATAAGGAGATGGCGCAGGTTTATGATACAGGAAAACAATCTTTGATTTGATGTGATGTGGGGACAGATCTTGTGGCTGTCCGCTATTTCGGACAGGGATAAACCCTGTCCTTACATTTTTATTCGGCCGGGAATACCCTAGTCAGCCAGTTATAAAGCGTCTTTATAAGCTTCTCCTGGTGGCGGGTAAATTGGTGGTCAGCCCCCTCAATAAATACTAAATCAACCTTGCTAGACTTTGTTGCCTTCTCCTCGAGCTGCTGGGCCACCCTGATATCCACCAGCCTATCGGCTGTCCCCTGCACGATCAAAAGGGGCCTATGAACCCGCGCTACGTTCTGAAATGGGTCGGATTTGGTAGCCGGGCCTCGCAGGCCGACCAGGTGCCTGGGCGTATAAAGGGCCTTGCCCAAAGGTCCCAAGTCAACCAACATGAGCTCATCGCCGCGGCCTATCTCGAGGAGGTGTATTGCCTCCTTCAGATCGGCTTCGGCCTTGGCCCGGCCAAAGACCCGGGCGTTCCATTCAAAAAGATTGCCAGGACCAGCCAGCCATACTACGGCCTTCACATAAGGGTCCTGGGCCTCCGCTTGATAGAAGAGGACCCGGTTCGTGCCCATGCTGTGGCCAACGAGGACTACCTCACTATACCCTTTATCCCGGAGGAACTTCACCATCACTTCGATATCCAGCCTGCTTTGCTCAAAAAGGGAGGTCTTCGGGCCCTTATCATGGTCCCTGGTATTGATGGCCAGGGATGGGTAGCCGCGCTCGGCCATGGCCTTTGGTAGAAAGGCCTGCACACTGGTGTAGAAGTTTCCCGCATAGCCATGGATGAAAAGGATCCCAACTCTCGGTTTGATAGGGGCCTTTTCAGGAGTATAGAATGCCCCATCCAGGCGAACGCCATCAGAGGTGAAGATGGAGACAAGCTCGGTCTTTACAGGAAAAAGGGTGGCAGCATTGGAAAGAGGGGGGGCAAGGGAGGATTTAACAGCCCAGAGGAGGAGCACCCATATTATGAAGAAACTAGACCTCTTCCACTCTGACCTTCTCCCCATCCTTAACCCCTTTGAAGACCTTTGGGTCCCCCTGGACCTTTCCGAAGACATTGACAGGGCTTGCTGCCCGGACCTCGTCCCCCCGGCTCACAGGGGTAGGGCCAAAGAAGATGCAGAAGGCCTTGCCAGGGGGCCAGAAGCCCAGTTCGCCAAGTTCCACCACTTCTCTTGCGTCAGGCTCCAGGGGCATGTCCAGGGGGGTTGAGAAGTAGATTTCGTCTCCCCAACGGTTGGCCCTCCCCTCAATGGGAAGCGCCTTCCAGATGGCCTCAGCCGTCGGCGTCCCATAAAGGACAGCCTCAGCCGTAATGGGCCCTGCTACAATCTTGACCCTCCTCTCCATATCAATCTCTCCTCATCCGGTTAGAAAAGCCGTGTCCGTGTTCGTGATTCGTGAACAGAAAAACGTCACTTCAAAAACTATTTCTCGCTACCTAGAGACCTGATTAGCTTGGTCAACATCTGCATGACTCTTCCATATTCGCCTTGCAGTCTAATTCCCTCCTCTCTGGACAGATAGCCCAGATCCGTAGCCAATAATAACTGGTACCTTATCTCTCCAGCTGAGCCCTTGGCAACTCCAACGAAATGGCGATACTCAGCCCTGGAATTGCGACCGGCTCCTTCCACAAGATTCGAAGAAACCGCAGTTGCTGCTCGCCTCATCTGGGAAACAAGGCCATACATCTCGTCTTTAGGAAAATGACTTGTAAGTTTGTAAATTTCTAAAGCAAGGGCATGGGAGAGTTTAAATACATCCAGATCCTCAACTCTTTTCATCTCTCACTTGTCCGACCACGAACACGCTTCACGAACACGGCCTTTCTGTTTCAATCCCTTCTTCATCAGGTCATTCTTTCCAACCCCTATTGTCAAGAAAATATGGGGTGGATCCTAATACTTGATATTATACCGTAAACCTCTTAATCAGTAGCCTCGAGACTAGCCTCATTAAAGCCTTCTTCAAGCTGTCCCGTTTCAAAGATGAGCCAGTAGTAGTTCTCAGGAATAGGCGGTGGCATCGGGAGCTTGCTCAGGCGGCCCCGCCGTACGATAGTCCCCACCGTGCCAAAGCGCTTACCTGCAAGCGTTACCTTCACTCGATCACCGACTGCAAACCTGAAAGGAGGCGGTAGACCAACACGGGTTATTCCCTGTTCTTCATCCCTCATCTCTGCTGTCCAAGCACCACACGCCGGACAAATTAATAGCTGAACCCTTCCGCTCTTCAATAATTTCCTATCTGGCTCCATGGCCTCGGCTTCCCACCGTAGCAGTTCCTCTGTGGTTGGTAACCGCATTTTGGGGTCAACAGCAGGGCAGTATGGGTTCGCGCATCTGCCGGTCATAGGTATAGACACTCCCCTCGTTTCCCCCTTCTCCACCCTCCCCTCTCCTATCCCGGCTCTCAGCTCTCACGTCTCTGAGCTGGTACTTCCCTCTCCCTTTTCCGATGCCGATCCTCCCCAGCTCGTTAAAGGCATAGATAAAATATGGGAGGTAATCAAGGGCCCGGCCAATGAGGACAAGGTTGAATACGAGGGCCTCACCAGTCTGGTAAGATCTCCGGTTATCTAAAGGGGGCTCTATTAACAAAGGGTGGGGTGCGGCAGGGTATTTGCGGAGGATCTGGGTATCTTCAGGTGGGGGTGTTTCGAAGACATAAGCATAAACGCATTTACTCTTTAAAAGGCATTCGCCGCATTCCTTTTCCCGCAGGGCGCAGGCGACCTTCTTGAAGGCGTGGCCAAAGCCCCCTCTAAGGGTTGAACCCTTGTAAGGCGGCAGAAAAAGCGGCTCCTTCGCCTCAAGGGTGAGCTCGAAACAGGCCAGTTTAAAATTCTCCACCACTTCAACTCAATTTCACAAGCTCCTTGATCTCCACATCGATGCCACAGATCTCGCAGAAGACGGATCCCTCCTTCCCGGTGACCTCGAACTGCATCTGGCAGCAATAGGGACAAAAACGGATATCCTTCTCTCCAGCCATACGGCCTACCCTCGCTGATGATGGGATCTAGGCAGGCTTGAGACCAGCAGGGGCCAAAATCCCCAGCCCCTCCACAGAGATGACTATCCCCTTCCTCCTCCGATCGGTCGAGCGCCTCTCCTTGACTACCGGGAGGCGGGCCTGGCGCCTATCCCCGTATCGCCTGTCCACGATTACCCGAATCTCGGGCCTACTCCTTAAGAGCTCTGAGGCATCCGAGTAAAGGTGGGCAACAGGGCGGCTCACCACCAAATACCCTTTCATCTCCGGGGTGACCAACTCCCCGAGGCACTCCCGACAGATACCGCTTGTGATAGTAGGGTCATCTAAGGGTTCCTTCACGCCGAGGTCCTTCTGGCACCAGCTACAGATTCTACGCACTGCCACCTCCTTTCCCCTCCCCCTTCTTAAAAAGGATAAGGTCGTCTATCTTAGTCAGGAGATCCTGGGCCTCAAAGGGTTTTAATATGAAGTCATCAGCCCCATACTTCCATCGCCCTTCCATCTGGTAGTGGATGCTTTTGTATACCCCGGTCATCATGATCACCTTGATAGGAGGTGATACCTTCATTTCCTTGATTTTCTTGCAAAGATCAAATCCATGGAGGCCAGGTAGCAGGAGGTCAGTCAGGACCAGATCCACCCTCTCCTTTTGAAGGAGGGATAGGGCCTCGGAGCCGTCCCGAGCTGTAAGGACCCGGTAGCCTGTGTCACTCAGGATCTCGGCGACATAGGTGCGGAAGAACTCCGTATCCTCCACTACCAAGACGCGTTTACCGGCCCGCTCCTCTTTGGGACCCACAGACGGAGCCAGCGGCACCTTCTCCACCCTCTCCGGCCTGGGGACAAAGACGTATTCACACCGGGGGCATTTGAGCTTTCCTTTAGCGACCTTCAGTTGGCGCTCGGCCACCTTGAACTTCGCCTTGCAGTCGGGGCAGGCCACCAGGGACTACTCCGGGATCAGCTTCGGCACTTCCTTCCGAGAGGCCGCCGCAGCAATCTTCTCGCCTATATACTCCACAATCTCAGGAAAGTCCTGGGGCTTGGGTATAAAGCCATCGGCCCCTGCCTGAAAGCCTAGCTCCCTGTCGGCCTGGCTCAGGGAGGCCCCGGTCATCAGGATTACCGGGGTTGTAGGGGCAAACTCTTTTAGGGAGCGGCAGGCAGCATAGCCCGCCTCCGGGTAACGGCCCAGGTCCATCAGGATGAGGTTGGGGGGGTCTGCTTGAACGAGGGCCAGGGCCTGTGGGTGATCGGTAGCAGTGGCTACCTGATAACCCTCGGACTCGAGGAGGAGCCGGAGGCTCCGCAGAAGCTCCTTATCCGCATCGACAGCCAGGATCTTCTTCACAGCTAGCTACCCTTCGGAAAAAGGACCTAAACCAAAATCTGAAATCAAGGAAGATATACTATAGGAGCTTGCGGCTGTCAAAGAAATTCGGTGGATCACCGAAAAGTCAATTTATCCGTAGACCGCGCCCCTTTATTCGCAACAATTCTTTTTTTCCTAACAGGAGCGGTCCTGAACAAAGTGAAGGAACTCAAGATCCTTCGCTTCACTCAGGATAAACTCCGGATCTCTCGGATGAGACCCTTCGCTCTGCTCAGGGTAAATGCGACCAATATGTTAAAATTTAAAGTTGGTCGCATTTAACTTTACGGCCAGCCCTTACTCAAGGAGCTTGGTAATCTCGGAGACGAAGTGAGAGAGGATCTTTTCCCCTAGTTCCCGCGAGGCTTTCGTGGGATCGCCCAGGATCCCTGAGGGGAAGCAGGCTTCCGGATGAGCCAGGACCTGAAAGGGGGGGAAAGCCGGGCGGGGGACGGGCGGGATCTCGTTGCCAACCAGATTCTCATTAATGGCCAGGAGGGCCGAGGTCTCTAGTGCGCCGGCATGACCGTATCTTTGAATCTCCCGCTCATCCAGAAAGGGAAGGGGGATCTCGTAGGGGCAGAGGACCAGAATCTTCAGGTCCTCCTGCTCTTCCACTAAGGCCTGGGCCGCTTGGCGTAGGGCCACCATGTGGGCCCCACCCGCATGGCCGGAGAGGAGAAGGATCCTCCTCGCCCCTTAATCCGCAAAGCCCCGCATTACCTCGTAGGCCGCCCTCTCCAGGGTCTCATAGCTCAGATATACAGTGCCCGGGAAGTTCCTGGTAGTGCGGCAGAGCCCGTAGTTAAGGGTCGGGGCCACCAGTGCCCCCACGGCCCTGGCTACAGCCCCCGCCAGATGCTCGGCCTGGATGGCATCGGTCCCCAGGGGGAGGTGAGGGCCGTGCTCCTCCAGGGTGCCCACGGGGATGATAACCCAAGCGCCGGTCCTCACCCTTTCCTCAAACTCAACCATGGTGATGTTCCGCATCAGGATTTCGCGCATATCCTCAAAGGGTCCGACCTTATTACCCATGGATAATTTTATACCCTTATCCCCCCCATGCCTCGGGTAACGGAATGCCTAAGGGATTGGCCAGGAAGCGGTCACGGCAGTCCTTGCAGAGGAGATGGAGCTCCTTCCAATATACATCCCGCTCGAGTTTTTCGGGGTCAATTTCGGCCATATCCTCCAGGAGCTCTCGCATCTTTAGCTCCGCATCCTCCAAAGGCTCCTCGGCAATATAGCCATCAAAGTCGGCATAGACCTCGATCTTGACTAGATACTTCAGGCCCCCCAGGGGAAGCTCTTTACCACACTTAGCGCAGGATTGGCTTGCCATGCCTCTTAGTCCTCAGTCTTCAGTCCTCAGTCTTCAGTCTTCAGAAATAGTCCTATTCACGATTCACCATTCACTATTCACTATTCACTAAATCACCTGCCCCCAATAGTGAGGCCTTCTACCAGGAGTGTCGGGCTCCCGGTCCTTCCATAAAACCTTAAGTCGTTAGCGACGGCCGCCATCCCCTGGAGGAGATCCATAAGGTTTCCAGCGATGGTCACCCCCCTCACGGGAAAGGCCAACTGGCCCCCCTGAATCCAAAATCCCTCCACCCCCACCGAGAAGTCGCCGGATACCGGATTGGCTGTATGCATCCCCATGGCCGAGGCTACGTAGAGTCCCCTCTCCACACCGGCGATGAGCTTTTCCCGGGGGATAGTCCCGGGCTCTAAGTAAATGTTACTGGGTCCCACTTCAGGGGGAATCTGGTAGGAGCGGCGGCGGGCATTTCCAGTGGATGCCCTGCCCTCCTTAGCTGCGGTATAAGAGTTGTGGAGGAAGCCCTGGAGCACGCCCCTTTCCAGGAGGACAGTCCGCTGACTGGGAACCCCTTCCCCATCGCAAGGGGCAGGGAAGACCCCTTTCCCGAAGCCGTCATCAATGAGGGTGGCCACCGAGGAAGCCACGGCCTGGCCCACCTTTCCAGCAAAGAGGGACTTCCCTTTCTGAACGGCGTCGGCGCCCAGCGCACCCGAGAGGACTCCCAGGAGCTCCGCTGCCACCATCGGGTCAAGGACCACCTCCGCCCGGCAGGTGTCCACGCCCTTGGCCTTAAGCATCCGCACCGCCTTCTCGGCTGCCTTCCTCCCTACCTCCTCAATCAATAAGGCCCGGTAGAAGCGGGATATGTCCATCTCAAAGCCCGCCTGGGCTTCCCCTCCCTCTTCTGCCACCACATAAGCGACAGCCGCACAGTGGGTCCCTGAAAAGCCTGCTTCCAGGCCTAAGGAGTTCAGGATCAGGGTCTCATGCCGGACATCGCTATAGGTGGCATGGCGGACCTTTGTCACCCTACGGTCATAGGCCCTGGCCGAGGCCTCCAGGGCCCGCGCCCGTCCTATTTTCTCCTCAATGGAAATGCCGGGAAGCCCGGTGTCTCCTCCCTGTACTTCTGGATAATCAGGGAAAGGGGAGGGGAGCCTTTGAAATTCGTCTAGGGCTGCCCCATCGGCAGCAGCGATGGCCTTGGTTACCATCTCCTCCAGGGACCCAGGGTATATCTCTGAAGTATAGGCAAAGCCCAAACGGTCTCCCTTCAGGACCCTGAGGCCCATTCCCACATCCGTGGCTCGGAGAAAGGTATCTACCTCTCCATGCCTTACATCAATCCGGGTAGAGTGGCTCATCACAGCATAGCACTCAGAGGCAGTTGCACCCCGGCTTAGGGCCTGATGAATTATATGCCTGGCAAGCTTTATATCCGGCACCCTTGATTCCCCTTCGTTAAATTCAAGGCCAGGTTACCAAAAAAACACTGGCCCGGCAAGGTCAATTTGGGGGTTGAAATTCGGGAAATAATAAGGTATGAATATTGCATCATGTATTGATTGCCCCCTCACCTCAGTCCTCTCCCCTAGGGGGAGAGGGGTATGAATTCCTGAAACTCACTAATTTAAAACCCAGGAGGGTAAGATGAATTTAGGATTAAGGTTAAGGTTTTTGTTTCTTCCAGTATTTTTAGCCACCTTGATTTTCCTCTGGCTCCCTGCCTTCGC
>JACRGL010000159.1 GCA_016212365.1 Candidatus Methylomirabilota bacterium
ATGCCTATTCCCCCTTCACGGGCCAGGGCGATGGCCAGCCGGGCTTCAGTCACCGTGTCCATTGCAGCGCTGACGATGGGGATATTTATCCTGACCTGGCGGGATAGGCGGGTCGAGACATCCACCTCACGGGGCAGGACATCGGATTTAGCAGGTACAAGAAGAACATCGTCAAAGGTTAGCCCCTCTCCTAGGGCATCATTCAGCATCTTCTTCCTCCTCTCCGTTTAGTTCACCGTTCACGGTTGACGGTTCACGGGAAGCCTTTAGCTGTTAGCCTTTAGCCGATAGGCGGGGTTTTCCAACCCCGCTAAGGGCGGGACAAGAATGTCCCGCCTATCGTGGTGGAACCCTGAACCAAATTTCGCCTTACGCTTTACGCCTTACGATTCAGGGCTAAAGCCCTGAGTTACAATCCGTGAACACTGAACTGTGAACCGTGAACCGTGAACCTGGCTTATCTGTGAACACTGAACTGTGAACCGTGAACCTGCTAATAGCTACACCTGGAAAGCCCCATAAATGGGGCAACTACTTATATTCCTATAGCCTCCTTGGCCTCGGCCAGGGTCGTAGCCGCCACCGAGCGGGCCTTCTTAGAGCCGTCACTGAGAGTCTCCTGTATCCCCATGAGGTCCTTTACCAGTTGACTCCTCCGCTCCTGGAGGGGGGCCAGGTAGGCCAGGAGGTGCTTCAAAAGCACCTCCTTACAGTCCAGGCAACCGATGGCTGCAGTTCGGCAGCCAGAGGCACAATACTCCTGCTCCACAACGGGGGTAAAGATTTTATGATAATCAAAGACTGGGCAGACCTCCGGGTTTCCTGGGTCATAGCGCCGGGCCCTAGCAGGATCAGTGATCATGGGCTTGACTTTGGCCACAACCTCTTCCGGGGAATCAGAGAGGTATATGCAGTTGTTATAGCTCTTACTCATCTTGCGGCCATCGGTGCCGGGCACCTTGGGAAACTCGGTGAGCTTGGCCTCGGGAAGGGGGAAAACCTCCCTGTAAGTGAAGTTGAACCTCCGGGCGATCTCCCGGGTAAGCTCGATATGGGGGAGCTGATCCACACCTACCGGGACATAATTTGCCTTGTAGATCAGGATATCCGCTGCTTGAAGCACCGGATAGCCTAGGAAGCCGTAAGTGGCCAGGTCTCGATTCGAAAGCTCTTGCTGAAGCTCCTTGTAAGTGGGATTCCTCTCAAGCCATGGGAGGGGGGTGATCATGGAGAGGAGGAGGTGGAGCTCGGCGTGCTCAGGGACTTGAGATTGAACGAAGAGGGTGCTCTCATTAGGGTCGAGCCCGGCGGCAAGCATGTCTATGGTCATCTCCGCAATATTTTGCCGTATCTCAGCGGTATCGGCATATTCAGTGGTCAGGGCGTGCCAGTCGGCGATAAAAAAGAAGCACTGGAACTGGGATTGGAGATTCTTCCAATTATCCAAAGCCCCCAGAAGATTTCCCAGATGAAGCTTACCTGTGGGCCTTATGCCGCTCAGCACTCTCTCTTTCTCTCTCAATTCTAAACCTCCTTATATAATTACTGATGTGGGTTTCACGAAATTCGTAACCCTTTGATTTTATTGATTTATTTGACCCGCCATTTTTAGATTTGCCCTCCTGTCAAGATTTTCCTTTATTTTCAATTAGTTACACGGCTAAAAATCCACCTTTTACCCAGTTTTTAGCTGTTTTTAAGGGGGGTGGAGGGCAAAATTTTTCATTACTCTATTTCGTGAATCCATAATTGTTAATTCCTCAAACTCCCTCTCTTTCTTATGTTAATTTTTACCTCCTCCCCTTACACTCTTTTTTAAAATCTTCATACAAAACTTATTGCTTTCACAAAAATCTCAAGGAGGTATCTATGAAATCTATCTTCCATCCTCAATCACTCCTCTTCTCACCAGAGGAGATTTCTAAAAAACACCTTGATAGGTATGACTCTCTCTTATCAAATATCAATTTCTCTCCACTTAAAGATTCCCATCCATCTAAGGGAAGAAATCCATTCCCAAAAGATGTTCTCCTGTCGTGTCTCATCTACAAAAATATCCGCTCTATCCCTACCCTGAGTGACTTAGTCCGTGAACTCAATGAACATCCAAATCTCGCCTTTAAACTCGGCCTTCTGCCTTCTAAGTCAATCCCACCTGTAGAACGATTCTCTTCTTTCTTAAGAGATATTCCCAATGAGTTCTTGCAATCCATAAGAGAAGACCTCCTCTTAAAACTCATCACTTTAGGTGAAATCTCTGGTAGATTCCTCTCTACGGATTCCTGTCCTGTCTTTGCTCCTGTCAAAGAAAACAACCTTAAGACTATTGTCAAAGACCGATTCCTGAAAACCAAAATCCTTAAAGGCGACCCAGATGCCCGTCTGGGTATCTATGTCACCTTCCCCAATGAAAATCAAAAGAAAATCTCTTACTTCTGGGGATATAAAAATCATGTTGTCATAGATGCCCTCTCTGAACTACCAGTATCAGGGATAACTAAACCTGCTAATATCCATGACTCTAACCTGCTCATACCTCAACTGAAGTATCTTAAAGATACTTTCTCACTTCCTACAGAAGCAGTTATTGCTGATTCAGCCTTTGATTCAGCCAGTATCATTGAGTTCATTGTCAAAGAGCTTAATGCAAAACCCGTTATTGCCAAAAATCCAAGAGGCAATCAAAACCCAGAGTTAAAAATCTCATCTAAAGGCGCCCCTATATGCATCGCTGGTTTTGAGATGCTCTCCAGAGGCATCTTCTTTGACAAAATCCAAAATCGTAAACGCCATAAATTCATCTGTCCCATAAGAGGCTCTAAAAAGTTTGCTAAAAAGATCCCTGTCTGCCCATGGTGGCATCCTAAGTTCCTTAATGGCTCAGGTTGCATAACATACCTCAGAGTTGATGTGGATGAGGGCATCAGAAAATCCATAGACTATGGCTCCGAGACCTTTAAAAAACTCTATAACCTCAGAGTTAGTTCTGAAAGAATCTTCTCTCGCCTCCTCTCTATCAGTATGCAATCCCCTTCTGTAACAGGGCTTAATGCCGTCTCTAATCACTGCACTATCGCTCATATCACTGTCCTTGCTGTAGCACTTACTGCTATTAAAGAGAATAAACGAGATAAAATCCGTTTCATAAAAACCTTCATTCCGAATCTTTAATTTTGTGAAACCCTATAATTACTGATGGCTGATTGCTGACAGCTGATAGCTATTTGTTACGCCCTTAGCAGCACATGAGTTACAACTGAGATGGCGGGCCAGATCACCATCCCCACTACCCCAGTAAAAATCAAACCGAGGAGGATAACAAACCCATAAGGTTCTATCCGGCTATATGCCAGGGCCTGCTCCCTGGGCAGGATCCCCGCCAGGATCCTACCCCCGTCCAAGGGGGGAATAGGGATAATATTGAAGACGGCCAGGGCTACATTTATGACCACGCTCCAGTAGACCATGCGGAAAATGGGCTCCAGGAGCCAGTCCGCCTGAGGCGGATAAGTGGGTATCCTCATCCCTTCCATCATCCGAAAGACCATAGCGCTGGAGGCCGCCAGAAAGAGATTGATAGCCGGGCCGGCAGTGGCGATCCAGACCATGTCCCGTTTTGGGTTTCTGAGATAGAAGGAGTTCACGGGCACCGGCTTGGCCCAACCCACGTTGAAGACCAGGAGTGCCAGGGCCCCAATGGGATCTAAGTGAGATATGGGGTTGAGGGTAAGCCTGCCCATGAGGCGGGCCGTGGGGTCCCCCAGGCGGTTGGCCACCCAGCCGTGGGCATACTCATGAAAGGTGATGGCCAGGAGAACCGCCGGCAAGGTGACGCTCATCTCTACGATTTTAGAAGCGATGTCCATGAGGGTAGACCCCTTTTTATAATTTTATAATCAGGGAATCCCCAAGTTGGCCCAAGATACCAAAATCGGACCCCTGTGTCAATCAGGAAGGCAGATAGGCGGCAAAGGCTTTTTTGACGAGGCTTACCTCGCCCTCCCGGGTCTGGATCTTCCCGTCCAACCGGGCGTAGAGGAGGGAGTTCAAAATGTCCCGGTATATAGGCCCGGGTTTTATCCCCATGCGCATCAAGTCGTCCCCCCGTAGCGCCGTGGTCACTTTAGAATAATGGGTGAGGAAGTCGGAAATATGCCGCTTCACTGCCTCCTCAGGTGCCTTGGCCATTAGGAATAATAGGATTTCAAGGGAGTGGTCCATTAATAGGCGGTATACTTGGCTTGGGGAAAGCTGAGGCCGTCGGCTTAACTCCCGGGAGAGGGACCGGTAGCCCGAGAGGTCCCTACCAAGCTTCTCTGCCACCTTCGGTGAGAGGGAGAGCTTCCGGATAACCGCCCTTGCCTCCGCTGGGTGAAGGTCGGAGAGGAGGGCCAGGAGATAGATCTGCCAGGTCTGGGGCTGGGCGCGTCGGAAGAGGAGGCTATGCCAGGAGAGGACTTCCCTTATCCGCTCGAAGAGCCCAATTGCTTCCTTCCGTAAGTGGATCTTGGGATGGATAGCTTCTAGGATGCGAAACTCCTCTAGCCTCTTTAAGATCTGGACAGGATGGCCTTCCTGGAAGATCAGGGAGAGCTCAGTGGATAGCCTCTTACCCGATAGCTTCTGAAAGAGGCCGAGGGCAACTGCATTTTGGATGAGTTCTACAGTATGTTTGGCTAAGCGAAAGCCGTAACGGGCCTCAAAGCGAGCCGCCCGCAGCGCCCGGGTGGGATCATCCACGAAGCTCAGACTATGGATGACCCTAATTACCTTATCCCGAAGGTCCCGCTGCCCTCCAAAGAAATCGATAAGCTCGCCGAAGGGCTTCCGATTGAGCTTTATGGCCAATGTATTTATGGTGAAGTCGCGACGGTAGAGGTCGCGGCGGATGGAGCTGTGCTCCACCGTAGGCAAGGCCGCCGGATGCTCGTAGTACTCGGTACGGGCACTGGCCACGTCCACCTTGAAACCATCGGGGAGGGTGAGGACTGCTGTCCCAAACTTCTTATGGCTCCTCACCCGGGCCTGGAGGTGGGAGGCCAGGGCCTCGGCGTAGGCGATCCCGTCTCCCTCCACCACCAGGTCCACATCAAAATTCTCTACCCCTAATAGGAGGTCGCGGACAAAGCCGCCCACAATGTAGCAGTTAGTTACCACCTGATCGGCCACCTCCCCTGCCAGGCGCAGAAGGGCCTGGATCTTAGGGGGGAGGCGGTTTGCAATATAGTTGGAAAGGTTCCGGGTAAGGGGTTGCCCCCCCTCCCGCTCTTCCTCTTGGAGAAAGGTGGGTCGGCGAAGCATATCCTCGTAATAGTAGCGGAGAAGATCGGCGCGGGTAATAGCCCCCTTGAGGCGCCTCCTTTCCACTACAGGAAGAAAGCCCAGGCCCCTCTCCATCATCAGGCGCTGGACCTTAGGAAGGGGGGTGTCCGGGTTTACTGTTTGGAGCTCGGTGGACATATACTCCTTAACGGGTGCACCCTCCAGACCATGATACAGGGCCTTGTCCACTACCTCCCTGCGGATAAGGCCTACCAGCTCTGGACCTTGAACCACCGGCAGGGTAGTAATCCCGAAGCGGTTCATGATCTCTGACGCCCCTCCGATAGTGAACTCCTCAGAGATGATCTTCACTGGCGTGGTCATAATATCTCGGGCATAACGGAGGGGCTGGACCTTCTCCTTCAAGAGGTGGAGTAGCTTTTCTTTGGCCTCATAAAGGGTGAGATCCTTAATGGTGGCCGAGGCCGCTGTGGGATGGCCCCCACCACCGAATTCCTGGGCAATCTCCCCCGCATCCACCGCGTCCAGACGGCTACGGGCCACCATGTGGATTCGGTTGTCCATACGCACTAAAGTGAACAGGACATTGATGTTCTCCATATCCCGGAGCTTGTGGGTAAGGAGCGCAAGGTCCCCCACATACTTCTCCAGGGAGGCAGTACTGATTACCACCGGAATCCCGTTTATCACATAGCTCTCGGACTGGGTAATAAGCTCATTTAAGAGGGAAACTTGCTCGGCGGTGAGCTCCCGGCGGATGAAGTCGGAGACCATGGATAGGTTGGCCCCTTGGGAGAGGAGGTATGCGGCAGCGTGGAAGTCCTCCTCAGTAGTGGAGGAGAAGGTTAAGAAACCAGTCTCCTCATATATACCCAGGGCCAGGATGGTAGCCTCCATAGGATTAAAAGGGATCTTACGCTCCCTGAGAAGGCCCACGAAGATGGTAGAAGTGGCCCCCACCTCCTTCAAGACCTCCACCTTCCCGGCGATGTCCTTTGGGTGGGCAGGATGGTGGTCGTAGATATGGACCTCAAGACCCTCCTTTTTTAGGAGCTCCTTCAGAGGGCCGATGCGACTTGCCCTCTTTGCATCTACCAAGATGAGGCAGGTCACCGCTTCGAAATCCAGCTTCTTCATCTTCTCGGTGAGAAGGGGATAGCGGGTCTCGGCCAGGAACTCGCGGACATTGCGCTCCTGGGAACCGGAGAAGATGAGCCTGGCCTGGGGATAGAGCTTGGAGGCAGCCACCATGGAGGCGAGGGCGTCAAAATCGGCGTTTATATGGGTTGTAATAAGGTCCATAGTTTAAGTATAGAGTCCCCTGTTAAGGAAGTCAAGCAACCCATTCTATTCAGTAATTTGCCTATAGAAATATATTTCTACTCCTAAATCCCCTCCCCTGGTGGGAGGGGCGGGGTACCCATCCGTAAGGATGGGTCGGGGAGGGGGACACCATCCTGGTGATAACTCACCCTCACCCTGACCCTGGTTTATTTTAGATATTCTATCGGCAAATTACGGTTCACTGTTCACGGTTTACGGTTTACGGTCGTTCAGTGAACCTTGAACTCTGAACCCTGAACCAAATTTCGCCTTACGCTTTACGCCTTACGATTCAGCCGATAGGCGGGGTTTTCCAACCCCGCTAAGGGCGGGACAAGAATGTCCCGCCTATCGTGGTGGAAACCTGAACTGTTAACTGTGAACCCTGAACTGTGAACCATCTACGCCCTTGGATGATGACGATCGTATATGGCCTTGAGGCGGGCACGGCTTACATGAGTATAGATCTGAGTGGTGGAGATATCGGCGTGGCCAAGCATCATCTGGACCGAGCGAAGGTCGGCCCCGTGCTCTAAGAGATGGGTGGCGAAGGAATGGCGGAGGCTATGGGGAGTGACTCGCCTTTTGATCCCCGTCTCCCTGGCGTATCGTTTAATGATCTTCCAAAAGCCTTGACGGGTGAGCTTATCCCGGGATCGACCCAGGAATAGGTAAGGAGAGCTCGAGCCCCGGGCAAGGAGGGGGCGAACTCGAGAAAGATACTCCTTTAAGGCTTTCGTGGCGGCCGTGCCGAGGGGGACGATCCTCTCCTTCCCCCCTTTTCCCAGAAGGCGGACATAGCCCACTTCCAAATTGAGGTCGGCCACGGCCACCGAGACCAGCTCCGAGACCCGGACCCCGGTGGCGTAGAGGAACTCCAGCATGGCGCGATCGCGGAGACCCCATGGGGTAGAAAGAGAGGGTGCCCCCAAAAGGCGCTCCACTTCCTCGAAGGAGAGGACGCTGGGGAGACGGGCCCATGCCTTAGGGGAATCCAGGTTGGCAGTAGGGTCCTGAAAGGCCAGGCCCTCCGATAGCAAGAACCGATAGAAGGTCTTGAGGGCAGAGAGGGAGCGGGCGGCGGTCTTGGTGGAGAGGCCTTCATCTCGAAGCCAAGCCAAGTAGGCGGTCAGGTGCCTATGCCCTACCCTCTGAACCTCCATGAGATTAACGCTTTCCAAAAAGCCGAAGAACTTCCTTAGATCCCTCCCATAGGACTCCAGGGTGTTCTTGGCGAGCCCCTTCTCCACTGCCAGGTAGCTAAGAAAACCGTTAAGGAATTCGTGGGCCTTGTCCATACTTGGTCTACCAGTCTACCAGTCTACCAGTCTACCAGTCTACCAGTCTACCAGTCTACTGGCTCACTGGTCGACTGGTCCACTGGCCTACTGAGCCGGCGATGGCTCTTATTTTCGATGAGCCCTTCATAGAGCTCCAGCATCCTCTCCGCGCAGGCCTGAATTGAGAAGCGGGACGCCTTCTTTCGGGCATGCCATGAGAAGCTCCGTCTAAGCTCTTCGTTACCAAGGAGCAACAGGGCCTTCTCAGCAAAGCCCTCTGGGCCATCCTCGGTAAGGAAGCCATCCCTCCCGTCCTCCACAAAATCCTCCACTGCTAGCGAGCGCCGAGCTACCACCGGAGCCCCGCAGGCCATGGCCTCCAAAACCACAAGGCCCTGGGCCTCGGAGAGGGAGGGGAAGAGAAAGAGGTCGGCGGCCCCGTAAAAGCTGTGGGTTTCGTCAGGAGGACATGGGCCGGCGAAGAGAACCCGACCCCGCAGGCCTAGGTCTCGCGTAAAAAGGGAGAGGGGCCTCCGCTCATCCCCCTCCCCCACTAAGAGAAGGACTGCCCTGGCCTCGCATTCTGCAATCCGCTGAAAGGAACGGAGGAGGAAATCCAGACCCTTCTCCTTAGCCAGTCGGCCCAGATAAAGGCAAAGCCGAGCCTCGGCGGAGATACCAAAGCGATGGCGGACAGAGGGCGGGTCAGCCACTCCCTCCCCCGGAAGCTCGACCCCGGTGGGGACTACCTCCAAGCGACTTCGCACCCCCTGGCTTTCCAAAAGTTTCTTCACCCCATTTGTAGGGGCTATAACCAGGTCGGCCTTATTGGCGAAGGCTACAGCCCGGGATATGGCAAGCCTCTCGGTTACTTTGCGGAAGAAGGGGAAATAGTGGGCGTACTTCTCGTATAAGGTATGATGGGTGAATACAAGAGGAATCCCCAGATTCCGGGCCACTTGCATGGCATAGGGGCCCAGGAGGAAAGGATGCTGGGCATGAACCAAGTCAAGCCCCAAGCGGGGGAGGTGCTGACCGATCCTCGGCGAGAAGGGGAGTGGAAGGACGTAGCTATGGTGGGTGGGGGCGCGAAGGGAGGGGAAACGAAAGACGTCCCCTCCCCTATCACTATACCCTGGATAGCGGGGAGCGAATATATACACCCTATGGCCCCTGCGACGAAACTCAGAGGTGAAGCGTTCTATAGAAAGACTCAGGCCGTTCACCAGGGGGCTGTAATTGCAAGTAAATATGCCGATATTCATGGAACCCTTTCATTTCCGGGTTATTTCTGTATGAGTGATGGAGATGCCCAGGGCTAGCTTTGTTTGGGTATAGAGCTGGGCGAAGGCCATAAGGAAATAGTTGTGGAGGTTTATAGGGGTGAAGGTGAGTCGGAGCCACTCAAGGGACCTCCGGGCCCTCCTCCAGCGTCGGGGCTGAGATTGATGTATAACAGGTTTCAAGAGGTGGGGCACCAGGATCATCCCAATGAGCATGGAGGAGGTGAGGACCACCGCCTGATAACGGAGGTTGAAGGCTGCAAGGGCGTCCACCCCTGACCTCAGGGCGGCCCTGAGGGCCAGAACATCGGGGGAGACAAAGAAACCCGAAGTGAAGAGGGGGTAGTAGGGGCTAAACCAAGAGATTAAGATGAGCTGAGTTGGCAGAAGCACCATCAGGGGAGGAATAGAGTTAGCCACCAGGGCTCTCAGGGCTTGATAAGTCTTAGTCTTCGTCAATGGTAGACGGCTCTGGCGGTGCTTGCGGCGGTAATTTACAACGAACTTGAAATCAACTGCTCCCCTGGCCCATCGGGCAATCTGACCCCAGGATTCGCGGGTAGTCCAGGGTGCCTGACCCCAGGTGGGCATCTTTAAGGGGGCAACCCGGTAACCCTCCATTACCACTTTATATCGGAACTGCATGTCCTCGTTGTGACGGTTGGGTTCGAAGTAGTCCACTTCCTGAAAAATCTTAAAGGGGATGCTGGTGCCAGGGCCTAGGACCAGGTAATCTCCCCGGGTCTGCATCTTTCCCATCTGGTAGAGGACAAATCCTGAGTTATGGAGCCGGGGGAGCATGGCCACTTTCCAGTAATTGGAAGTATAGGTAGTCAGAGATTGAAGAATGCTACCCCTTTCTCCGGTCTTCTGGCAGCGGTCGATCTCCATGAGGTGGCAGTATTCACGAAGGGCTAAGTCCTGGGGGTGGAGGGTTGTATCGGCATCTATGATCAATACCTTGACCTGGTCCGACCCAAATTCCCCGGCTGCGATTCTCTGGGCCAGCCACCTACCAGCGGTGCTCACCGAAGTGGCCTTGCATTTGGTGTGGACCCCTGCCGTGGGATAAGTAAAGAGCTTGATCCTGAGCTTTTCCTGGAAGGAGGGAATGATCTCTCGAACCCTATCAATGGTGGAGAGGTCTTCCGCCTCAATGATGGGAACGAGCTCCACCTTCTCCTGGGGATAAGCCTGGTGCTGGACCCCAAGGAAGGTCTGGAAGAGCACATGGCAATTGGACTCGTTCTTTAAAGGCATGAAGATCACGTAATGACTGAAGGAGTGACCCCTTTCTAAAAGCCTCCGGTGCCAATCTATGCTAGAGTTGGTGATGATCTCTCGGCGGGTCTTAAGGGCGAGGAGCATATTGACAATGAGGTAGCCAATCCAGTAGCTGATGACCGAGGCTCGAAAGATTTCGGCAAGTAAGGGCTTATAAAAGACAAAACGTAAAAGAGGGTAAATAGCCAAGATAAGTATTGTGGTGACAATGGGAAGGATGTCCAAAATGCGATCAGTGAGGCCGCTGAGGAAGCGGCGGAATAAGTCCCCCTCGTCTCTCATCCCCCTCCTCCTACCCCTGGATAAATCCAGGGTTCTAACCTTAAAAAAGGCAGGATCGCAGAAAGACCCTGCCTTCGTCAAGGACCCTTTTTATACAAGAAAGATCAGGTAACCAGGCCTTTATTTGAACGGGACTGACTTTCCAGAACTAAGGTTACCGGCCCATCGTTTTCTAAATTGACCAACATTTTGGCTTGAAACAACCCGGTCTTAGTATTTATACCACTAGACCTGGACCTGTCAACAAATTTTTCATAGAGCAAGAGGGCGGAGCTAGGGCCCGCGGCTTCATCAAAGCTGGGCCGTCGCCCTTTCCGGCAGTCCCCGTATAGGGTGAATTGGGAAACCACCAGCAGTTCCCCTCCAATCTGGGAAAGGGATAGGTTCATCTTGCCTCTGAATCACTGCCCTCATGATTAAACCTAGATTAGAAACACGAAAATCACGGGTTCACAGTTCAGAGTTCACA
>JACRGL010000160.1 GCA_016212365.1 Candidatus Methylomirabilota bacterium
ATGGAAAAGATCGAGAGGTGGTTTGGGGCCGAGGCCCCTCGCTTCCACATCCTGATCCTTGAAGGCCTTGCGGAGGAGGATTTTTTAAGAGAAATGGCCGAGAGGGAGGGCCTGGATTCAGAGATCCTGGCTTATCTCTTTCGGATGAGCGCCAGGCCTGGCATCTCCGAGCAGGCCCGTCGCTTGGCCTCCTTCCTGGAAGTAGACCTCTGGGAGGAGGCCTATTGCCCCCTCTGCGGTTCGGGGCCGGCCTTCGCTGAGCTCCGGGGGCTGGAAGGGAAGCGCTACCTTTACTGCTCCCTCTGCGAGATGCCCTGGCCTTTCAGGCGCTTAGCTTGCCCCTTTTGCGGAAACGAGGAGCCCCAGGAGCTTAACTATCTCTATCTGGAGGAAGACAGGCGCTGCCACCTCCAGGTCTGTGAGAGGTGTAAGGGTTACCTCAAGACCATTGACAATCAGAAATTCTCGGGCTTGATCCCCTTTCTAGAGGACCTGGGTTCCCCTCACCTCGACCTGATTGCCTGGGAGCGGGGTTATAGGCGGGGATAGACCTCATGAGCCATGCCTCTTTGAACGGGAGGAGCAAGAAGCGGAGGGTCCTCCGCCTCACCGGGCGTGGGCGAGAAGTGGTGGAGCTCGGGGTGATTCGTGAGGTCCCCCTTACCATCTTCTTCAATGGCTACGAGGTGGTGACGCTGCTCACCACTGGGGATCACCTGGGGCATCTGGCCGTTGGCTTTCTGTCCTCGGAAGGTCTACTCCGCTCGCGGGAAGAGATCAATTCCTTGGAGGTTGACGAAGGCCAAGGCTACGTTAAGGTCACTACCCATCCCCATTTGACTACTGCTGAGCAGTTCGAATTCCTGGAACGCTTTCTATCCAAAAAGACCATAACCTCGGGATGTGGCAGGGGTTGGAGCTATTCCCCCCTGTTTGACCAACTCCCGCCCCTGAATGCCCCTCTGTCTCTCTCCATCTCCCGGGAAGAGGTCCTCTCCCTCATGGCCCAGCTCCAGTCCCGCTCCCATCTCTATAGGGAGACCCGGGGGGTCCACAGCGCGGCCCTGGCCACTACCAAAGAAATCCTGATCTTCCGGGAAGACGTGGGCCGCCACAACGCCATAGACAAGATCTATGGGAAAGCCTTTTTGGAAGGGCTCCCGTTATCAGACAAGGTGGTCCTCACCTCGGGGAGGGTCTCCTCCGAGATTATGGCTAAGGTGGCCCGGATGGGAGTAGCAATCATCATCTCCCGCTCTGCCCCTACGGACCTGGCCCTGGAGCTGGCGGAAAAGGTCAAGGCCACGGTGATTGGATACGTGCGAGGCCGGGAGATGAGGGTCTATCTAGGGGAAGAGAGAGTCAGATGGGCTACATAGTGGCGGGGACAGCCGGGCATATTGACCATGGGAAGACCGCCATGGTGAAGGCCCTGACAGGGATTGATACCGATCGGCTCAAAGAGGAGAAGGAAAGGGGTATATCAATAGAGCTGGGCTTTGCCTACCTGGACCTACCTAATGGCGAGAGGCTAGCCATCGTGGATGTTCCCGGCCACGAGCGCTTCATTAAGACCATGCTGGCCGGGGCATCGGGGATAGACCTGGTGGTGCTGGTCATTGCCGCCGACGAGGGGGTCATGCCCCAGACCCGGGAGCACCTCCAGATATGTCAGCTCCTCCACATCCAGCGAGGCCTTGTGGCCCTCACCAAGAAGGACCTGGTGGACGAGGAGTGGCTCTTGATGGTTTCGGGCGAGGTTAAGGACTTCCTTAAAGGGACCTTCCTGGAAGGAGCCCCTATTATTCCCGTCTCTGCCTTGAGCGGAGAAGGCGTGGTGGAGCTCAAGGCCGCCCTGGAGGCCCTCGCTAAAGGGACAGCCCCCAAACGGGCCGAGGGGATATTCCGCCTCCCCATTGACCGGGTCTTCACCATTAAGGGATTCGGGACGGTAATCACGGGGACGGTTTGGGCGGGCTCCCTCCGGGTAGGGGAGGAGGTGGAGGTCTACCCCCAGGGCCGACCCTCTCGGGCGAGGCGCCTCCAGGTCCATGGCCAGACGGTGGAGGCGGTCCGGGCCGGCCAGAGGGCCGCCGTAAATCTGCCAGGAATCGAGGTATCCGAGATCGAGCGGGGAAATGTATTGGCTCGACCCGGCACCCTCCGGCCCTCCCTCCTACTGGACGTTCGCCTCCGACTCCTCCCAGAGGCCCCCCGACCTTTAAAGAACCGTAGCCGGGTCCGTTTCCACGCGGGGACCAGTGAGATCCTGGCCCGGGTCGTTTTCCTAGACAGGGATGAAGATCTCCAACCGGGGGGAGAGGCCTACGCCCGGCTTCGCCTGGAATCCCCTGCCGTTCTTCTCCCGCTGGACCGTTACGTCATCCGAAGCTATTCCCCAGCCCTTACCATTGGCGGCGGGATGGTCCTGGACCCAAGTCCTGGACGCCACCGCAGGGCTAAGCCCGCGGTAGTAGAAGGCCTCCGAGCCCTGGAGCGTGGAAGGCCGCGGGAACTCTTAGAGCGGCTCCTCCTTAACACCGGCTTTTCTCTACTCCCTGTAGAGGAACTCCGGGCACTGAGTGACCTACCCTCCGATGCCTTTATGGAGGGCCTGGATAGGCTCCGCCGTGAAGGACTGGCCGTAGCCCTGGAGTCTAGGGAGGGAACAGCCTTTTTGCATCAGCAGAATTACCGCCAGCTTGCCGACCTGATCCTGGACCAGCTCAGGGACTTCCATGCCCGCGAGCCCTTGAAGGAGGGAATCGGAAAGGAGGAACTCCGAAGCAAACTCCCACCCCATGTAAGCCGGGAGCTTTTTGTCCGCCTGTTAGGCGATCTAGCGGATCAAGGGGAGGTTGCATTCGCCAGGGATAAGGTCCGCCTTGCCGCTCACCGGCCCGCCCTTACCCCTGCGGAGCAGGTCCTGAAACAAAGGCTGGAGGCCATTTACCGCCAGGCCGGATTGCAGCCCCAGGCCCTAGAGGCCGTCCTTGCTGATCTAGGGGCTGACCGTAAGGTGGCCCTTGACCTCCTGCGTCTCCTCCTGGACGAGGGGGTCTTGGTGAAAATGAAGGAAGACCTCTTCCTCCATAAAGATGCCTATGAGAAGGCCAGAGGTCTTCTATTAGAGTACTTCACGGCCAATGAGGCTATCTCAGTTCCCGCCTTTAAGGACCTCCTGGGTATTACCAGAAAGCACGCCATTCCATACCTGGAGCACTTTGATGAGGTCAAGCTGACCCAGAGGCGGGGAGATGAGCGGATTTTGCTAAAAAGATTTTGATTGACAGCGCTTTCAATATGTTGGATGCTAAAAGCGAATTATAAAGAGGGCGTAGCCGTAAGGTAAGTCAGCGAAAAAGGGGGAAATAGTATGTTTGGCATAGGCTTCACGGAGCTTATTGTCATCCTCATCATTCTGCTCCTTATCTTCGGGGCCAGTCGGCTTCCTGAGATCGGAAGTGGCCTGGGCAAGGCCATCCGGAACTTCAGGGATGCCACCAGCGGGAAGGATGCTATCGACGTGACACCGAAGAAGGAGAAGGAGGGAAAGCACGAGGAAAAGAAAACCTAGTCC
>JACRGL010000161.1 GCA_016212365.1 Candidatus Methylomirabilota bacterium
GAGCTCCTTCTCCGAAAAGGAAAACCCGCCATCTCCCCCCTCCTCCACCGTCTGGCAGAAGAAGGGGAAATCTCCGCCAGGAGGAGACTCATTAGTGCCTTAATCAGGTTCGGGGAGGTGGCCGTGCCCCAGGTGGTGGAGATGCTCGGGGATGAGAGGTGGTATGTAGTCCGGAATATGGCCACTATCCTTGCCGAGATCGGGGGGGAGAAAGAGGTCCCCGCCTTGGGGGAGGCCCTCCTCCACGAGGACCCCAGGGTGCGCAGGGAGGCCTTGCGGGCCTTAACCAGGATCAAGGGCCAGCAAGCCGCGGGGCTGATCCTCGAGGCCCTAAAGGACCCGGACGAGGCTATTCGCCGCCAGGCCATCATCTCCGTAGGGGTCTTGCGCGAACCAAGGGCCATTACTTATCTGGTGGGATTGATCAGGAGAAAGGGCCTAGGGGAGGCGGAGCTCTCTACCAAAAAGGAGGCGGTCCTGGCGTTGGGAATGATCGGATCGGATGCGTCGGTCCCTCAACTGGCAGAGATCCTTGCAAAAGAGCATTGGTTCAACCGGAGGAGACATAACGAACTTCGGCTTTCGGCAGTGGCAGCCCTCAGAAATATCGGTTCGAAACGGGCGCTAGAAGCCGTGAGGCAGGGGCTCAATGCCCGGTCAAAGGAAGTCCGGGGGGCCTGTCAATCTGCGCTGGCTGGAGTTTTGTGATCCTTCAAATCTAGCAGATACCCCTTGGGCAATGGGGATGACTATGAAGAAAAGGGAAGCAGAGATCATAGAGTCCCTGATTCGGCTCCTGAGCGGGGCCATTAAGAACATGGCCCTTTATCCCCCTGGCCACCCTGCCATAGCTCAGCCCCTAAATAACGCCAAAGTGATACTAGATGCCTTGCTGTTAGGCCGTGAGAGGCTAACTTTGGGCATCATGGAGGACATCCTGGTCTATGAGGATTCACCCTTAGAGGAGGCATCCAGCACTTTTAAGGATCTGGTAGAGAGGCTCAGGGAGCGGGAGGTGGGCCTCGTCGTCTTTCAAAGGGGTCTTAGCCTGGATGATCTAAGGAAATTCGTAGAAACCCTGACCACCGATCCCAGGCTCCTTCAAGAGAAAGGCGGAGCCCCCATGGAGCTTCTCGGCAAGGGTGTCTCCCGCATTATCCTGGCCAAGCCTGTCCTTAAGGGCGCGGAATACGATGGGGTAAGGGAGATCTATCAGGATGCCCTGGAGGTGACCAAGAAGGCCATCGAGGAGGCCCGCCTGGGGAAGATCCCCGAGTCTCGGGAGGCAAAGCGGGTAGTGCAGGGGATGGTAGATGCCATCCTGAAGGACAAGTACGCACTGCTCGGCCTCACTATGATCAAGAGCTATGATGAATATCTCTTTAACCATTCCGTCAACGTGAGCATCCTCTCCCTGGCCCTAGGGGAGAAACTGGGGCTTCCCGAGGCCGCCCTCAACGAGCTGGGTTTAGGAGCGTTGCTCCACGATGTGGGCAAGATCTTTTGGCCCCCGGAGATAACCCGCAAACCCAGGCAGCTCAATGAGGAGGAGTGGGGAATCGTGAGGAATCACCCTGTGGATGGGGCTGGAGTGCTGGAGAGGATGGAGGGGGTAGGTCCCCTTGCGGTGGCTGTAGTCCTTGAGCATCATGTGGGATATGACCTTACCGGCTATCCCACCCTGGAGCCTGAAAAAAAGCCTCACCCCTATAGTATGGTGATAACCATCGCCGATGGTTACGACGCCCTGACTACGCTACGGTCTTACCAGAAGGCCTTCGACCCCAAGGCGGCCGTCCATCGAATGTTGGAGTTATCCGGTAAGGTCTTCGATCCTGAGCTCCTGGATAGCTTTATCCAGATGCTGGGGATCTATCCCGTGGGGGCACTGGTCCGGCTCAATACCAACGAGCTTGCCATCGTGACCAAGCCAAACCCCCATGACAGCTCTCATCCCTGGGCCCGGCTCATTTACGATGGGGAGGGGAAGAAGCTGGAAGGGCTGATGGAGGTAGACCTCTCAGAGAGGGACGGGGACGGAAGGTATAAGCGCTTCATCGTGGCCACCATTGACCCCATCCTCAAAAACATCCGGGTCTCCGACTACCTGGGCTGAAGTGGTTCATGGTTGATCGCCTTAAACAATGAACCACGAACCGTTAACCTTCTAAGGGTCTGAGAGTTCCAAGTTCCCTAAGGCTAAGGCTGCCTTAGAGCGGAGGGAGGGACGAGGGTCCCCCAGGAAGCGGAGGAGTTCTCCTTGGGCCCTTTCATCGCCGATCTTACCCAGGGCCTCGATGGTAGCCTCCAGGGTCTCAGCGTCTTCTCCTCCAAGGAAGGTGAGCAGGACCTGGGTTATGCGTTTATCCCCAAAGTTTCCTAATGCCTCGATGGCGGAAATCCTGACGGAGCGGCTTCGGTCATCCAAGGCTTCCACCAAGGGGCCGATGGTCTGGGGTAGGGCGATCCTCCCTAACACCTGGGCAGCGACAGCCCGGACGTCCTCTTCAGGATCCTTCAGCATCTGGACCAAGGGACCTATGCGCCCGGGAATGGGGATCTCCGCAAGGGCATGAAGGGCCTGGAGCTTTCCCACCTTATCCCCAGTCTTTAAGGCCTGGATGAGGGCCTCCGCCTGAAGCGGACCTTCCAGTCTTTCCAAGGCCTGGGCCGCGGACCTCCTGACCTCTTCCTCTCCGTCTTGGAGGGCCGCGACCAAAGCGGCAATTATCCTCGATCTGCTCAAAGCCATCTTTCCTTAACCTTTCCGGACCCCGGGATCCATAAATTATGGGAAAGGCTAACAGATTCATCCCCTCAAGTCAAGGGTGGGATTTTGAAGAACCGGAAGCGGTTCCTGTATCGCCGCTTTTTAGGAGGATTTGTGAAGGCCGGGCAGGATTCCATCTTGACCTATGACCTGGGGACCACGGCAGTCAAGGCCATCCTCTGGACCCCGGAAGGGGAAAGGTTATCGGGAGGGGAAAAGGAGTACCCAACCCTATACCCTCGGCCACTATGGGCAGAACAGGACCCCGAGGCCTGGTGGGTGGCAGTGAAGGCTGCCACCGCTGAGTGCCTAAAAGGGATGACTGGCACGGGGATTATAGCCATAGGCCTCTCATCCCAACGCGAGGGGGTAGTGGCCGTCGACCGCCGAGGGCAGAGCCTGGGAAACTGCATAATCTGGATGGATAGGAGGTCTATAACGGAAGCTGGGGTAATCGCCCGCCATTTTGGGCATGAAGAAATACACCGGCGCACTGGAACGATCCCCGATGCCACCTTTACCGCCACCAAGCTCCTCTGGCTAAGGCGCAATCGGCCGGCCCTCCTTCGGAAGACTTATAGGCTCTTGCAGCCCAGGGATTACCTTTATTTCCGCCTCACAGGGACCTGGGCCACCGACCCATCCCTGGCCTCCAGGACCATGATGTTTGACCTCCGAAAAGGCGCCTGGTGGCCTGCCATGTTCAGTTATTTGAAAATCCCCCCCGGACTTTTCCCCGAGGTTTATCCTTCCCACCAGGCCCCGGCCCGTATGGCCCACCAAGTGGCCCGCGAGCTGGGGCTTCAGGACGGGATCCCCGTGGCCTTGGGGGGCGGGGATCGGCCATGCGAGGCTTTAGGGGGAGCCATTGCCCCTGGCCAGGCCATGGAGTCCACCGGAACGGCTACCAACATATCGGTGATCACAGAAGGCGTCCCGGATCGCCTCCACCGCGCGGTGGCCTGCTCCTTTCACGTGCTCCCAGGGAAGGCCCTCCTGGAGCTGGCTCTACCCACTACGGGCTCCATCCTCCGCTGGTATCGGGATCTGGTGGGGTTGGAGGAGGGCTTCACCGATCTGGAGCTCTGGGCCAGGGAGGCCCCGCCTGGAGCCAAGGGGTTAATCGCCCTCCCCTTCTTTATGGGGGCCCGTTCTGTCCGCTGGAACCCGGAGGCCCGCGGCCTATTATTTGGCCTTACCCTGGCCCATACACGAGGCGACCTGGCCCGGGCTATTATGGAGGGAATAGCCTTTGAGGAGAGGGCCTGCCTTGAGGCCCTGAAGGGAATGGGGATAGAACCCCGAGAGATCGTAGCCCTAGGGGGAGGGGCCCGCTCCGACCTCTGGAATCAAATAAAGGCAGATATCACAGGCCGTATCTTTGCCCGGCCTAGGCATACAGAAGCCGCCTCTCTCGGGGCTATGGTGTTGGCTGTCACCTCCGTAGGGGCCTTTGCCAATCCTCAGGAGGCCGCCGCCCGTCTAAACCCACCCTGCGCCCGGTTCCGGCCCAGGAAGGCTTATCGCCGGTTATATCTGTCTATGTATGAGGTTTATAACAAGCTTTACGAGAGGGTAACCACCCTGTTCCCTGAGTTGGCCCAGGGGGTATAGCATCTGCCAAGTCTAACAATTTTCGGAGGGATTGACCATGCTCCATCATCTCCAGGCCATGTTTTCCCAGGTTAGGACATTCCTCTTAGAGGAGGGAATGAGGAGAAAAGAGGCGGTTCGAGTCAATCCTAAAGGGGAGGTGACCAGGGAATTCGACCTCTTGGCCGAGGAGAAGGTCATAGAATACTGCCGTAGGGAGTTTCCCTTCCCTGTGAGGGTTCTTACAGAGGAGCAAGGAGAGGTAAGGACTTGTGAGGGCGAGCCCTACTTTACCCTTATGGTAGACCCGGTGGATGGATCGGAGAACTTTCTGCGCGGTGCTGAGCTCTGCTGCTTCTCTGTGGCCGTGATACCTGGGGGTGGGGTAGTCCACCCGGAGGTAGTGGAGATTGCCCTGGTTGGGGAGATTTTTGGTGGCTCTGCCTTTTATGCAGAGAAGGGGAAAGGGGCATTTAGGGATGGGGGGGCCTTGCGGCCTTCAATAATGGAAGACCTTTCCCAGGCAATTATAGGTTGTGATTTTAATTTTAGCGATAAAGGCAAGATAAGGAGGGTCCACCGTCTCCTGGAGAGGGTCAGGGATATGAGGAGGTTAGGGACAGCGGCAGGAGAGCTGGCTATGGTGGCAGCAGGCTGGCTGGATGCCCATGTAGATGTGAGGGATCAACTGACCCCGGAGAACTTCCTCGCTGCCTATTTGATAATTAAAGAGGCAGGAGGAGTAATAACAGGGATGAAAGGAGAACCCCTCCCCCCTATTGAATCCATGACCCAGGGCTACAGCCTTATTGCTAGTGGCAATCGGGTGCTTCACGGGAGGATTCTAGAAGCCCTGAATTTGTGAGTCAATAGGTTATCTGGCGCTTGCCTCACCTTTCTTTCGGGTAGCAGACGCGGACTTGGCCGCGGGGCCTTTGGGGTCTTCGTAAACGCTACAGGTTGAGCGGCGCGCTACCACGCGTCCGCTCC